>JAIUYB010000508.1 GCA_020216625.1 Desulfarculus sp. | reverse complement strand
TGGGGCCCATGATGGTGCCGCAGGCGAAGACTCCCGGCCGACTGGTGCGCACCGGAGCCAGGGCCGAGTTGGCTATGAACTGGTTATGGTTCAGGCTGGCCCCGGCCCGCCGGCATAGCTCGGCCGCCTCGGGGGAGGTCTCCATGCCCACCGCCAGCACCACCAGGTCGAACTCCTCGCTGACCTGCTTGCCCTCGTCGGTGATGTAGCGCAGGGTCAGATCGCCCGGTTTATCGCCCGGCTCCAGGGAGTGCACCCGGCAGCGCTGGAAACGGATGCCCCTTTCCCGGGCCCGGTTGTAATAACGCTCGAAATCCTTGCCGTGGGTGCGCATGTCCATGAAGAACAGGGCCGCCTCCAGCTCCGGGTCGTGGTCCAGCGCGATCATGGTCTCCTTGATGGCGTACATGCAGCAGACGCTGGAGCAGTAGGCGTGGCCGGCCTTGTTGAGGTCGCGGCTGCCCACGCACTGGAGAAAGGCCATCTTCTTGACCGGCTGGCCGTCGCCGGGGCGCAGCAGGTGTCCCTCGGTGGGGCCGGAGGCGCTCAACAGGCGCTCCACCTGGCCGCTGGTGACCACGTTGGGGAAGACTCCGAAGCCCCAGGCCCGGATTCCGCTGGGGTCGAAGGTGCGCGCGCCCGGAGCCAGGATGATGGAGCCCACCTTGAGGCTCTGGCTGCGGGCCTGATCGTCGAAGTTGATGGCCCCGGTGGGGCAGACCTTCTCGCAGGCCCGGCAGCGGCCTTTCTCGAAGTAGATGCAATTGTCGGCGTCGATGCGGTATTTGAGCGGCACCGCCTGGGGATAGCGCACGAAGATGGCCTTGCGATGGCCGATGCCCTCGTTGTAATTGAAGTCCTTGACCTTCTTGGGGCACTTCTCGGCGCATTGGCCGCAGGCGATGCACTTGTCCATGTCCACATAGCGTGGATGATGCGTCAGCCGAACCGTGAAGTCGCCCGCCTCGCCCTCGACCCCTTCCACCTCGGTCAGGGTCATCAACTCAATATTCAAGTGCCGACCGCACTCGACCAACTTGGGCGAGATAATTCACATCGCGCAGTCGTTGGTGGGGAAGGTCTTGTCCAGCCGGGACATGGCCCCCCCGATCACCGCGCCGCGCTCCACCAGATAGACGAAAAAGCCGCTGTCGGCGAGATCCAGGGCGGCCTGCATGCCGGCGATGCCGCCGCCGACGACCATAACCGCGCCGTTCTTGGCTTGGCTCATGGCGTTATTCCTCTCCTTGGGTCTGGCTGGGGGAGGCGGGCATGATCAGGGAATCGGCCACCAACTCCCAGATGTACTTGACCTCCACCTCCAGTTGATATTCCTTGTTCAGGCTTTTCAGGATCTGATCCCTGCAGTTGTGGCAGGGCGCGATCACCAGCCGGGCCCCGGTCTTTTTGATTTGCTGGGCCTTGATGCGGCCGTAGAAGACCCGCTCCTCCTTGAAGGGCATGGCCCAGGCCCCGCCTCCGGCCCCGCAACAATAATTGCCCTCGTGACTGGGATACATCTCCACGAAATCCGGACAGCACTGGCGGGTGATCCAACGGCCCTGTTCGGCATAGCTCTGGCCGAAGGCCTTCAAGGACTTGCGGGTGTAGTTGCAGGGATCGTGGTAGGTGGTCAAATGCCGATGCACCTTGGAGTCCACCTGGATGCGCCCTTGTTGCAGATAGCGCAGCAACAGGTCGAAGATCGAGACCACCTCGAAACCCTTGGCCTCCTCGGCGAACCACTTTTGCAGACCAAGCCTGGTCGCGTAGTAGGCATGGCCTCACTCCGGCAAGAGCAGGGTCTTGCACTTCAGCCGTTGCATGTTGTCCACGATCCGGCCCACGAAGGTCTTCATGGACTCGTCGTCGCCGGTGAAAAGGCCCCAGTTCACGCCCTCCCAGTTCTCGCTGGGCACGGTCCAGGATTCGCCGGCGGCGTGGAAGATCTTCCACCAGAACTTCAGGTCATCCGGTTCGCCGAAGGGCTCCTTGGAGTTGATGGTCACCATCAGGTTGGCGCCCTCTTGGTCCACCGGGACGCGGAAGCCGGGGCAGCATTCCTCGGCCAACTCCTGGCCCAACTCCTCCAGCAAATACAGGAAATCGTCGCGGGGGATGCCCAGGTTGTTGCCCCGGCTCAGGCACATCAGCACCCCCTTGTGCAGGGGGCCCGGCACCTGGTCGCGGGGGCGCAGGCCGCGCACCGCTCGGAACATGGCCACCAGCTCCACGTTCATGGGGCAGGCTTCCTCGCACTTGCCGCAAAGGGTGCACTTCCAGGGCCACTGCGAGGCGATCAGCTCCTCCTCCAAACCCAGGGTCACCATGCGCAGGGCCTTGCGGGGGTCCAAGCCATCCACCCCGCTGATGGGGCAGGAGCTGGCGCAAGAGCCGCAGGTGAGGCAGACATCGGCCCATTGGGGCGTGGGTCGCAGGCGCGTGGAGCGGCGCCCAATGGTGCGCACCTCGGGCGAGGCGAAGCCGCTGGCCAGGGCCCCGGGTCCGCGGCTGGCCAGGCGCCGGACCTTGAGCCGGGCCGGGTCCAGGCCGAACTCCTGGCAGACCTTGTTGAAGTCGTCCTCCTTGAGCATGTAGCCCTTGCCCGGGGCCGAGCGCGCCGGCAGCTTGCCTTCCCTGATCCAGTTGCGGATGGTGTTGCGGTGCACGCCCAGGTGGTCCGCCAGGTGTCCCACTCCGATGACGATCATGCCTCACCTCGATCGGCCCGCCCGGCGGGCGGGATG
>JAIUYB010000507.1 GCA_020216625.1 Desulfarculus sp. | reverse complement strand
TGACCTTGGCCGCCTCGCGCTCGCCGGCCAGGGCCAGGTCGCGGGCGGCGTTCAGCCCTTGCCAGAGGCAGAGGGCCTCCTGGCGCTGGGCGGGCGAGAGGTGAACGTTGCGGCTGCTCATAGCCAGGCCGTCGGTCTCGCGCACCGTGGGTCGTCCCTCGACCTCCACCCCCAGGTCCAGGTCCTGGACCATGCGCTTGATGACCTGGAGCTGCTGGTAGTCCTTCTCGCCAAAGACCGCCAACTCGGGCAGGACCGCGTTGAACAGCTTGAGCACCACCGTGGTCACGCCGTCGAAGTGCCCCGGCCGATAGGCTCCGCACAGGCCCTGGGTCATGCGCTCGACCAGGACCTTGGTCTGAAAGCCGTTGGGGTACATGGCGGAAACACTGGGGAAGTAGATCACGTCCGCGCCGTGTTCGGCGCACAGAGCCCGGTCGCGCTCGAAGGTGCGGGGATATTTGTCCAGGTCGGAGGCCTGGTTGAATTGCAGGGGATTGACGAAGATGCTGACCACCACCCGGGGGTGGCGGCTTTTGGCGTAGTCGATCAGGGAAAGGTGCCCCTGGTGCAGGGCTCCCATGGTGGGCACGAAGGCCACCGTCTCGCCGCGCAGTTTGGCGGCCAGACTGTCGGCGCGCATGGCCTGGGGAGTCTCGATGATGATAGGCTGGTTGTGCATGCCCACCGTCCCGGTCGCCGTCAAGTCGGTCAATCCAAGCGGTTCGCGGCCTAGAGGCCGCATGTCCCGTCGCTCTCCGGCGTTCTTGGCCTGCCCGGACCCCCAGGGTCTCGCGCGGCCCGCCTCGGATGACGCATTATCACTTAATCTTATGACCCCAACCCGGCCTCGTCCAGCCCGGGGGCCAAAAAACACGACCCGGCAGGAGTATCACACCCCATCCGGGCTGTCAACCTCCGGGCCAGGCGGCCGGCGGGATTAAGCCGCTTTGTGCAATCAAACTCAAAAGCCGGCGGGTTTGTAACTTGACCGGCGCCAGGGGCGGTATTAGATACTAACCACTAGGGATAAGAGACAGCCTGCCCAGGCGGGAGAGATAACATGTCGTCTTCCCATGATAAATTTTCCACGGACGCCAGCCTGACCTGCCCCCAGTGCCAACGTCGGCATCAATTGGTGCGCGCCAATCTGCTGGCGGGCGGGGTGTTCCGTTGCCCCTGTGGCTGGACCATGCGGGTGGTGAGCCACCAGCGCGAGGCCGCACCCCAGTTCAAACCGGCCTATTAACTCCCGTCTGGTCCCAGGGCCTGGGCCACCTGACCCAGTTCGGGGATGGTCAGGGTCTCGGCCCGGCGTCCGGGCGCGATCCCAGCCCGGGCCAAGGCCGCGCCCACCGTCTCCTTGTCCATGCCCAACCCACCGCAAAGACTGTTGATCAACGTCTTGCGCCGTTGGCTGAAAGCCGCCTTGACCACCAACGCGAACCAGGCCTCGCCCGCTTCCACCGCCCAGGGGACCAGGGGCTCGGGCCGGGGGGCCAGATGCACCACCCGGCTGTCCACCGCCGGGCGGGGGAAGAATTGCTCCGGCCCCAGGGTCAGGCCCGGGCGCACCACGCACCAGGTCTGCACCAGCACCGCCAAGCGGCCGTAATCCTTGCCACCGGGCCTGGCGCTCAGCCGGGTGGCCACCTCGCGCTGGAGCATCAGGGTGGCCTCGCGCCAGTGCCGACGGTTCTCCAGTAGGGCGAAGATCAGGGGCGAGCTGATGTTGTAGGGCAGGTTGCCCACCACCACCAGGGGTCGGCCCGCCTGGGCCGCCTGGGCCGCCCAGTCGAAGGCCAGGGCGTCCTGCAAGCGGACCTCGACGTTGGCCGCCCCGGCCTGGGCCGCCAGCTCGGTCAGCACCGGATGAAGCCCCCGGTCCACCTCCAGGGCCAGCACCCGCCGGGCCAAGGGGGCCAGGGCCAGGGTCAAGGCCCCCAGGCCGCCGCCAATCTCCACCACCCAGTCCTCCGGCCCGACGCCGGCGGCCCGGGCGATGGCCGCGGCCGTGGCCGGCTGGGTCAGGAAATTCTGGCCCCGGGCCTTGCTGGCGCGCAGGCCATGGGCCTGCAGAAGTTGGCCGGGGTGGATCACGTCGTCGCCTCCCCGCTCAAAAGGCCGACCAGTTCCGAGGGATGCTCGATGATCACCCTGGCTCCGGCCGCCAGCATCTCCTCCCGGTCGCGAAAGCCCCAGGCCGCGCCCACCGGGAACATGCCCGCGCCCACCGCGGTGCGCATGTCGATGCCCGAGTCGCCCAGGTAGAGGAAATAGCTGGGATCCAGGCCGATATGGGCCGCGATTTCCCGGGCCACGGTGGGATCGGGCTTCTTGGGGGCGCCGGGCAAGGCTCCCCGCACCAGGGCGAAGGGATGGCCCGGGAAGTAATGGTCGACCATTAGGCGGGTGAAGTCGTCGGGCTTGTTGGACAAGACCACCCGGGGCACCCCCCGCAGGCCCAACTCGGCCACCAGCTCCGGGATGCCGGGATAGGGACGGGTCTGTTTGCCCCAACCCTCGGCATAGAGTTGGCGCATGCGTTTCACCCCGGCCGCCACGCTCTGGGGGTCACGCCGGTCCTCGGGCAGGGCCCGGGTCACCAGGACCTCCACTCCCTCGCCCACCATGAGGCGATAGGCGTCCACCGGGTGGGTGGGCAGGCCCCTTTCGGTCAACATGGTGTTCATCGCCCCGGCCAGGTCGGCCAGGGTGTCCAGCAGGGTCCCGTCCAGATCGAACAA
>JAIUYB010000506.1 GCA_020216625.1 Desulfarculus sp. | reverse complement strand
AAGGGCGAACGGAGTCGAACCGACGACCGCTGGGCAGAGCGGATGGCCCCGGGCCCGCTCCGGTCGGGAGGAAGGAAGAACGCTATGCCCAAGGCGGCCGTGGCGCTGGTTTTGGCGGCGGTTCTGGCGCTGGGTTGGGGGGCGGCGGCCAGGGCCAAGACCACCTTCATCTCCATCGGCACCGGCGGCACCGGAGGGGTCTTCTATCCCTATGGCGGCGGGATGGCCGAGATCTGGTCCCGCTGCGTGCCCGGGGTCAAGGCGGTGGCCGAGGTGACCGGCGCCAGCGTGGAGAACGTCAAGCTGACCCACAAGGGAGAGACGGCCGTCGGCCTGACCATGGGCGACGTGGCCCACCAGGCTTATCATGGCGAGGGCTTCTTCAAGGGCAAACCCCAGGGCGTCCTGGCCATGGCCGCCATGTATCCCAACGTGCTGCACGCGGTGACTCTCAAGGGCTCTGGCATCAAGAACCTCACCGATTTCAAGGGCAGGAAGGTCAGCATCGGCGCTCCCGGCTCGGGCACCACCTTCATGGCCGAAACGGTTCTCAGGGCCCTGGGCGTGACCCTGGACAGCTTCGACGTGCGCCGCCTGTCCTTCAGCGAGACCACCATCGCCCTGCGCGATGGCTCCATCGACGCCGGCGTCTGGGTGGTGGCTCCGGGCGCCAACTCCCTGGCCGACCTGGCCGCCACCCACGACATCGAGCTGATCGCCCTCACCCCGGACCAGCAGAAGCGGGTGAGCGACGCCTATGGTTTCTACGCCTCCTGGACCGTGGAGCCCGGTGACTACCGCGGGGTGGACCAACCGGTGCCCACCGTAAGCGTCTGGAACGTGGTCATCGTCCAGGCCGCCCTGCCGGAGGACCTGGTCTATGAGCTGGCCAAGGCCTTATTCGAGCAGAACGCCTTCATGCAGACCATCCATCCCTACGCCCGGTTCTCCACCCCCGCCAACACGGTGGCCAAAACCCCCATCCCCCTCCACCCCGGGGCGGTGAGATATCTGCGGGAAAAGGGCATCCCCGTGCCGGACGGGCTGCTCTCTCCGACCAGGTGACCGCCGCGGCCGTCGGCAGGGAGCCGTCCCGCCCCGGCGTGGACGGGGCTTTGGCCGAGGGAGGTTCCGCGTGCTAACATGACCCGGCCCGGTGTGAACGGGCGGGGATGGCGCGATGCGACTGACGTTGGTGATCCATGGCATGTCGGCCGGCGGGGCCGAGCGGGTGATGCAGGTGCTGGCCAACGGCTGGGCCGCGGCCGGCCACGCCGTCACCCTGATCACCCTGGACCGGGTGGAAGACGACTTTTACGCCTGCGACCCTCGGGTGAGGCGGGTGGGGCTGGGCCTCAAGGCCGATTCCGCCGGGCCGCTCCAGGCCCTGACCA
Source organism: Desulfarculus sp. (assembly GCA_020216625.1). Classification (GTDB taxonomy): domain Bacteria; phylum Desulfobacterota; class Desulfarculia; order Desulfarculales; family Desulfarculaceae; genus JACRDC01. The sequence continues at coordinate 1,362 of JAIUYB010000506.1, read as the reverse complement.
ATAACCTGGCCCGGGTGGCCGGCCTGCGCCGGGCCATCAAGGACAGCCGGCCCCGGGTGGTGGTCTCCTTCACCGACCAGACCAACGTGCTGACCATCCTGGCCAGTCGGGGCCTGGGCCTGCCGGTCATCGCCTGCGAGCACACCGACCCCAACCGTCACCGGGTGCCGGCCCCCTGGGCCTGGCTGCGGCGGAGGACCTATCCCCGGGCGGCGGCGGTGGTGGGCGTCACCCGGGCGGCCGAGGAATTCGCGGGCGGCTTCGTGAAAAACCGGCCGGTGCTGACCCTGCCCAACCCCATCGCCCCCCCGCCGCCCCCGGCCGATTTGCCCCGGCTCTGGCCCGAGGGCCCCACGGTGGTGGCCATGGGCCGCCTGGACCCGGGCAAGAACTTCGCCCTGCTGATCCGGGCCTTCGCCCTGGCCCGGGCCAACCATCCCCAGTGGCGGCTGGTGATCCTGGGCGAGGGGCCGGAGCGCCCCCGGCTGGAGACCCTGGCCACCGAGCTGGACCTGGGGCCGTGGGTCCACCTGCCGGGCCGGGTGGCCGATCCCCTGACCCATCTACGCCGGGCCGAGATCTTCACCCTCTCCTCGGACTACGAGGGCTTTCCCATGAGCCTGTTGGAGGCCATGAGCTGCGGCCTGGCGGTGGTGGCCACCGACTGCGGCACCGGGGTGCGGGAGATCATCAATCCCGGGGTGGACGGCCTGATCGTGCCCCGGGGCCGCTTGGATCCCCTGGCCCAGGCCCTGGAGAACCTGATGGCCGACCCCGCCCGCCGGGCGACCCTGTCCCAGGCCGCGCCCCGGGTCTGCGCGCGTTTCAGCCTGGAGCGCGTCCTCGGCCTCTGGGACCAGCTTTTTCACCAGGTCGTCCCACCAAGGCCCTAGCCGGACCCTGGTGGTGGGACCGGGATCGGAACTCACCGCCTTGCCCCGAGGCCCTTTCCGCCCCCGGCCGCCTTCTGTCCCCGGATCAGTCTCGCGACGGTTTTTCCGCCACGTGGACCCAGGCGATGCCGTGGGTCAGGGGATGCGAACGGGCGGCCACCAGGCCGGCGGCGGCCATTTCGCGGCGGAAGGCCTGGGGCGGGGGAAAGTGCAGGATGGTGTCGGCCAGGTATTGATAGCTGCTGGCGTCGCCGGACACCAGCCCGCCCAGGCGGGGTAGCAGATGGCGCAGGTAGCGGGTGTAGACCCGGCGCACGGCCGGATGTTGGGGGGTAGTGAACTCCAGCACGTGCAGGCGGCCGCCGGGTTTGAGCACCCGGCCCATCTCGGCCATGGCCTCCACCCGGCGGGGGATGTTGCGGATGCCGAAGGCGATGGTGGCCGCGTCGAAGCTGGCGTCGGGAAAGGG
>JAIUYB010000505.1 GCA_020216625.1 Desulfarculus sp. | reverse complement strand
GAGGCCCAGCGCCACGCGGTCAGCCTGGGTGATGGTCCCGTGCTGGTCATCGCCGGCGCGGGCAGCGGCAAGACCCGCACCCTGGTCCACCGGGTGGCCTGGCTGGTGGAGCAGGGCGTCCCGCCCCACTCCATCCTGCTGCTCACCTTCACCCGCAAGGCCGCCCAGGAGATGCTCTCCCGGGCGCGCAACCTGCACCCCGACTGCGCCGGCGTGGAGGGCGGCACCTTCCACTCCCTCTGCCACCGCCTGCTGCGCCAGTACGGCCGCCGCCTGGAGCTGCCGCCCAACTTCACGGTCCTGGACCGGCCCGACAGCGAGCAGGTGGTCAAGGGGGTGGTGGAGGAGCTGAACCTCAAGGAGAAGGGCGACAAGCGCTTCCCCAAGGCCCGGGGCCTGCTGGAGCTGATCAGCAAGGCCCGCAATCTGGAGCTGGAGCTGGGCGAGACCATCGAACGCTTCGCCGGCCACCTGGCGGGCTACCAGGACCAGATCCTGGCCGCGGCCCAGGGCTACGCCCAGGCCAAGCAGGCCCAGGCCCTGGTGGACTACGACGACCTGCTGTTCATGGCCGAGGATCTCCTGCGCCACCAGCCCGAGGTGCGCGGGGAGTTGCAACGTCGCTGGCGGCACCTTTTGGTGGACGAGTACCAGGACACCAACGCGGTGCAGGCCCGCCTGGTCCAGTTGCTCTGCGACAAGCGCCACAACGTCATGGCGGTGGGCGACGACGCCCAGTCCATCTATGCCTTCCGGGGAGCCCGGGTGCAGAACATCCTGGAGTTCCCCGCGAAATTCCCCGGCGCCCGCCTGGTGAAGCTGGAGCGCAACTATCGCTCCACCCAGCCGATCCTGGACCTGACCAACGCCATCATCGCCGAGGCCAGCCAGGGCTTCGCCAAGCACCTCTACACCCGCCAGGCCAAGGGTCCCAAGCCGGAGCTGGTGCGCACCCGCGACGAGCGCGGCCAGTCCCGGGCGGTGGTGGAGCGCATCCGTCGCCAGTTGGACGCCGGGGCGCGTCCGGAGCAGATCGCGGTGCTCTTCCGGGCCGGCAACGACTCCTCGGACCTGGAGATCGAGCTGACCGCCGAGGGGATGCCCTTCGTCAAGGTGGGCGGCCTGCGCTTTCTGGAGGCGGCCCACATCAAGGACGCCCTCTGCCACCTGCGGGTGGCCGCCAATCCCCAGGATTTCCTCTCCTGGCAGCGGATGCTGACGCTGCTGCCCGGCTATGGCCCCAAGAAGGCCCAGGCGGTCATCGCCCATCTGGTGCAAGCCACCCCCCCGCCGGGCTACGCGGTGGCCTTGTCCGCCCTGCCCGCCGCCCTGGCCAGCCAAGAAATGGGCGAGCTGGCCATCCTGATGGGCCAGCTCACCTCCCCGGGGTTGACGCCCCTGGAGGCGGTGGAACTGGTGCTGGCCTATTACGAGCCCATCTGCCGCGACGCCTTCGAGGACCATCCCCGCCGCCTGCGCGACCTGGAGGAGCTGCCCAACCTGGCCCGGTCCTATGACAACCTGAGTGACTTCATGGCCGAGGTGGTCCTGGAGCCGCCCGGGGCCCGGGGCGAGGAGCTGACCGGCGACCGCCTGACGCTCACCACCATCCACTCGGCCAAGGGCCTGGAGTGGGAGCACGTCTTTTTGCTCTGGGCCACCGAGGGCCGCCTGCCGGCCGGGCCGTCGCTGGGCGACCCCGAGGCCATCGAGGAGGAGCGGCGGCTGATGTACGTGGCCTGCACCCGGGCCCGGCAAAGCCTGACCCTCATCGCCCCGCGCGAATACTATGTGCGCGGCCAGGGGGTGACCTCGGTGGGGCTCAGCCGCTTCCTGGACCAGGCGCCGGAGGGGCTCTTGCAAAAAGAGGCCGCCGGGCCGGTCTTCGACGTGCCCCCGACCCTGGGCGCGGTCCCGGCCGTCCCCCAGAGCCGGGGCGGCCAGCGCCAGACCCGGCCCTTTCCGGTGGGCGTCCAGGTGCGCCACGCCACCTTCGGGGTGGGCAAGGTGATGGGCTATCAGGGCGAGCGCAAGATCATGGTGCACTTCGGCCGCCACGGGCTTAAGATCCTGATGCTCCAGTTCGCCAACCTGCAAGCGGAGTGAGCCCGGCCATGGACCATTACCAGGCCGCCCTGGCCCGGATGTACGATCTCCAGAAGTTCGGCATCAAGCTGGGCCTGTCCTCCACCGAGAACCTGCTCCACCGCCTGGGCGATCCCCACCTGGGCCTGCAATGCGTCCATCTGGCCGGCACCAACGGCAAGGGCAGCGTGGGCGCGGTGCTGGAGGCCAGCCTGCTGGCGGCCGGAATCAAGGCGGGGTTCTACACCTCGCCCCATCTGGTGCGTTTCGAGGAGCGCTTCCGCCTGGGCGGCCGCGAGATCGTCCCGGAGAAGGTCCTGGCGCTGGCCGAGGCGGTCTGGCCGGCGGTGGACGAGCGCGAGCCGCCCACCTTTTTCGAGTTCGTCACCGCCATGGCCCTGCTCTGGCTGGCCCAAGAGGGCGCGGAGCTGGCCATCATCGAGACCGGCCTGGGCGGCCGCCTGGACGCCACCAACCTGGTGCGGCCCCTGGCCACGGTGATCACCAACATCGGCCTGGAGCACCAGCAGTACCTGGGCGAGACCTACGCCGCCATCGCCGGCGAAAAGGCCGGCATCATCAAGCCGGGCATACCGTTGGCGCACGGCGTGTCCCAGCCGACCGCCCGCCGGGTAGTGGAGGGGCGGGCGGCCGAGTTGGGCGCGCCGTTGCGCCGTCT
>JAIUYB010000504.1 GCA_020216625.1 Desulfarculus sp. | reverse complement strand
CAGGGCGACGCGGCGGTGGTGGACTACGTGGACGTGAGCCTCTACGTGATGACCAGCGACTTCGGCGCGGCCAGCCAGCTCGAGAAAATCGACATGCTGGACTTCGCCGACCTGGTGGCCATCAACAAGTTCGACCGCCGGGGGGCCGAGGACGCCCTGCGCGACGTGCGCAAGCAGATGCAGCGCAACCGGGGGGCCTGGCACGCCGCGCCCGAGGATATGCCGGTCTATGGCACCATCGCCAGCAAGTTCAACGATCAGGGGACCACGGCGCTGTACCTGGCGCTCTTGGACGCCATCGCCGAAAAGACCGGGGTGAAGCTCGCCAGCCCCCGTCCCCGGCCCACGGCGCGCTATTCCGAGGACAAGACCATCATCGTGCCGGCCGAGCGCAACCGCTATCTGGCCGAGATCGCCGAGACCATCGCCGCCTATCACCAGGAGACCCGGGAGCAGGCGGCGGTGATCCGCCGGGTCTGGCAGATGAAGAACACCCACGACGCCCTGGCCGAGGCCTGGCGGGGCGACGCCGGGCTGAGGCAGGCCCTGGATCGGATGCGGGCCGAGGTCCACCGCCTGGAGGAGTCCTACAGCAACGAGACCCACCGCCTGCTGGCCGAGTGGCCCTTGATGCAAAAGGCCTATTCCGGCGAGGAATACGTCTATGAGGTGCGCGAACGCCAGTTCAGGGTGCCCTTGACCACCCGCAGCCTCTCCGGCAGCCTGATCCCCAAGGTCTGTCTGCCCAAGTGGGAGGACCCGGCCGAGATCTACGCCTGGCAGCGGGGCGAGAACCTGCCCGGCCAATTCCCCTACACCGCCGGAGTCTTTCCCTTCAAGCGGGTGGACGAGGACCCCACCCGGATGTTCGCCGGCGAGGGCGACGCCTTCCGCACCAACCGCCGCTTCAAGCTCCTCTCCGGCGAGGCCAAGGCGGCCCGGCTCTCCACCGCCTTCGATTCGGTGACGCTCTATGGCTGGGACCCGGAGGAACGCCCGGACATCTACGGCAAGGTGGGCAACTCCGGGGTCAGCATCTGCACCCTGGAGGACATGAAGGTCCTCTACGACGGCTTCGATCTCCTAAGCCCCAACACCAGCGTCAGCATGACCATCAACGGCCCGGCCCCGATCATGCTGGCCTTTTTCTTCAACACCGCCATCGACCAGCAGGTGGCGGCCTTCGAGGCCGAAAATAAGCGCCCGCCCTCGGCCGAGGAGCGGGCCCGCATCCGGGCCATGGTCCTCAAAAACGTCCGCGGCACCGTCCAGGCCGACATCCTCAAGGAGGACCAGGGCCAGAACACCTGCATCTTCAGCGTGGACTTCGCCCTGCGGCTGATGGGCGACATCCAGCAGTTCTTCATCGACCACGACGTGCGCAACTTCTACAGCGTCTCCATCAGCGGCTACCACATCGCCGAGGCCGGGGCCAACCCCATCAGCCAACTGGCCTTCACCCTGGCCAACGGCTTCACCTACGTGGAGTACTACCTCAGCCGGGGCATGCCCATCGACGCCTTCGCCCCCAACCTGAGCTTCTTCTTCTCTAACGGCATGGACCCCGAGTACACCGTCATCGGCCGGGTGGCCCGGCGCATCTGGGCCATCGCCATGCGCCAACTCTACAAGGCCAGCCCCCGCAGCCAGATGCTCAAGTACCACATCCAGACCTCGGGCCGCTCCCTGCATAGCCAGGAGATCCAGTTCAACGACATCCGCACCACCCTCCAGGCCCTCTGCGCGGTCTACGACAACTGCAACAGCCTGCATACCAACGCCTACGACGAGGCCATCACCACCCCCACCGAGGAGAGCGTGCGCCGCGCCCTGGCCATCCAGCTGATCATCAACCGCGAGTGGGGCCTGGCCAAGAACCAGAACCCCCTGCAGGGGGCCTTCATCGTAAACGAGCTGACCGACCTGGTGGAGGAGGCGGTCCTGATGGAGTTCCAGCGCCTCACCGCCCGAGGCGGGGTGCTGGGGGCCATGGAGACCGGCTACCAGCGCAGCAAGATCCAGGAGGAGTCGCTCTATTACGAGACCTTGAAGCACACCGGCGAGCTGCCCATCGTGGGGGTCAACACCTTCCTCAACCCGGCGGCCGACCAGGAGCAGTTCTGCAAGGTGGAGCTGGCCAGGGCCAGCGAGGAGGAGAAGCAAAGCCAACTCAAGCGCCTGGCCCAGTTCCAGGCCGCCCACGCCGACCAGGCCCCGGCCGCCCTGGAGCGCCTGCAACGGGTGGCGCTGGCCGGCGGCAACGTCTTCGCCGAGCTGATGGACACGGTGCGGGTCTGCTCCCTGGGCCAGATCACCCGCGCCCTCTACGAAGTTGGCGGCCAGTACCGTCGCGGCATGTAGGCCGCGCCGGGTGCCCCCAGCGGGGCGTAAACGGGTCGGGGTGGCGTGCCGCCACAGCCGTGAACGGGTCGGGTGGCGCCGGGCCAGGTACCAACCTCGCCCGCTCCCGTCGAGGCCTCGCGCGGGGAAGAGATTAAAACGGCGGATATTAACCGCGCTTGGCTTTTTGAACAAGCCTTAACTATTTTGAACAAGCCTTAACAAGTTTAGGGACGAGCAGCGCACCCGCCCCGGCCAAAAGCTAAAATAGCCTTCTATTTCATGGCGTTGTCCAGGATCTCTTTTTGGCAGCCGCCTTGCACCTCCCCTGTCCAAAACGGCGGGCCGCGGGACGCGGTGAACAACCCCCGCGCGCCCCGGCGGCCCGCCCGCAACGACAGGAGGCACCCGCCATGTGGAAGCTT
>JAIUYB010000503.1 GCA_020216625.1 Desulfarculus sp. | reverse complement strand
CAAGCGGGAAATCCAGCAGTGGGGGAGCGCGGCCGGGCCGTGATTCCTAGTCCCTTGGCAGCCGCTGCCGCAGGAAGGGGGCCGCGCCTTGGGCGTCGAAAACCAGGGTGAAAGGTTCGCCCACCAGCGCGAGGTCAGGGCGTCCGGCCGCCGCGGCCGCGCAGGCCGGACTCACCGCCAAGTACTCAAGCTCCTTGGTGTTAACGATCCAGGCCAGGCGCAGGCTCTCCGGGCTCCAGAGGCCGATGGTGTCCAGGGCGGCCTGGATGGCCTCCCGGTCGCTGTCCAGGGCGATGGGCAGCCGCGCCTTTTCCGGAGCGGCGGCGGTGATGCAGTTGAAGGCGGTCAGCCGCCGGTCCACCTTGTCCGCCGCCCGCCGGGTGATGAAGTCGGCCAGGCCGATGCCGGTGGCGTTGCCAAAGGTCTTCTCGGTCAGATCGCGCACCACCACCCGCAGGATGCGGGGTGTCTCGCATTCCTTTTCGTAGATGTTCATGATCCGGCCGATGACCTTGGTGTCCATGCCCGCGCCGGAGACCTCCTTGCCCAGCTCGTCCACCAACAGGATGTCCAGCTCGGCGAAGGGCAGGGCGGGTTTGGTCTCGCGGGACTCGGCCAAGAGCCGGGCCTCGTCGGCGACGATGTCGGCCGCCGGCACCACCTCCAGGCGGCGCAGGCGGTTGTGGTGGTCCTCCAGGATGGCCACCCCGCCCAGGACCCTGGTGTGGGCGTAGATGGCCTGGGCGATGGTCAGGATCGCCCGCTCATATCCGATCCGCACCGCCAACTGGTGCATGGTCAGGGCGCCCAGATGGCGTCCCAGACCCACCACCGTCATTTTGAGCAGCCCCGATTCGGTGGCCCCGAGGTATTCGGTGTGCTCCTTGATCCGGTTGACCAGGATGACGTGATCGGCCTGGGCCACCGCCCGGTCCACCAGGACCGGCGCGCCGCCATGCACCGTGGCCACCTGCACCATCTCCAACTGGCGGTGGATGGGCGCGCCCAGCTTGGCCTCGCTCAGGCCCATGTGCTCCAGCACCTCGGGCTGGCCCTCGGCGGTGCCGCCGCCATGGCTGCCCATGGCCGGAAAGATCACCGGCCGCGCCCCCCGCTCCTTGACCGCCGCCACCAGGGCCGCCAGCACCTCGCCCAGACACTCGATGCCCCGGCTGCCGGCGGTGACGAGCACGCTCTGCCCCGGCCCCACCGCCTCCAGCAGGCCGGTGCGGGCCAGCTCGGCCTTCAGGGCCAGGGCGGGATCGGGGCGCTGGGAGGGTGGGAACTTTTGGCGGATCAGCTGCAAACGAGGGAGCAAGGTCGACCTCCTGGAATGACGCCATGGCTCGGTTCGGGGCTGGAGCCAGTTTACCCGGCCGCCAGGGCGCGGACCAGAGCCAGGTCCGGGCCCGGGCCGCGCGTGGCGGATCGGTGGCGGGGTTGCCAGCTCATCGGATTTGGTAGCATAATGAATTAGCTGATGGCCGCATCCTGGACTTGGTCCGGGTTGGCGAAATGGGGTCTGAAGACCATGGCCTTTTTCAGGTCCAGACCAGATCTTCTCTCGGCCCGCCCCACCAGTTGAATAGTCAATGGCTGGTCAACCCCGCTTCGGGGGCAGGGCGCGGGCCCGTCTCCCGGGGTGATCCATCGGTTGGCGAAAGTACGCCAATCCGGCCGAGGATGGCGGATGATCCCATTCACTCCAGGCGGAGCCAAGGACGCCCCCCGGAGCCCCCGGAGGGCGCAGAGCCTGCAGGCCTTTCTGTCCCGGCTGATCTGGGTCTGCGTGCTGCCCCTGGTCCTGGTGTCGATCTACCTGGCCATCGACCAGGTGCGGGCCCAGATGGCCCAGCGCGACCACGAAGCCCGCGATCAGGTCCAGCAGGCCGCGCGCCTGGTGGATCGCCAGCTTCGGGAGCAGATCGCGACCATGAGGATGATGGCCGCCTCGCCTCTGCTCGACGATCCGCCGCAATGGGAGATGTTCTATCGGGCCGCTCAGAATTTCCGCGCCTACTTCGGCGGCGATCTGGTGGTGGCCGATCCGTCAATGCGGATGCTGCTCAACACCCGCCTGCCCCTGGGGGCTTCCCTGCCCCCGTTGCCCCAGCCTCAAGGCCACGCGGCGGTGGCGCAGGTGCTGGCCACCGGCCATCCGGCGGTGGGGGATGTGTTCCTGGGCCCCATCGCCCAGGAGCCCCTGGTGGCGGTGGCGGTCCCGGTGACGCGGCAGGACAAGATTCGCTACCTGTTGCTGAGCACGCTGACGGCGCGGTTCATTGAGAAGAGTCTGGCCGAGCAAATCAACCCGGTGGGGTATGCCATCTCGCTGTTCGACGGCAAGGGGGAAGTCATCGGCCGCTGGGGTTCGGGGAACGGGTCCGGGGAGGATTCGAACCCGGGGCGGACGCACCGCTTCCTGGCGGAATCCAAGGAGGCCCCCTGGACGGTGGTGCTGGAAATTCCGGCCGAGGTCTACCGCGCCCCCATCCTTTCCATGGTGGCGACCTTGGTGGCGGGCATTCTGCTGGTGACGCTGGTCAGCTTGGGGGCGGGTCGGTTCACCGCTTGGCGTCTGGGCCAGGCGGTGGCCTCCCTGGCCCAGGCGGAGCCGCCCCAGGGCCCGGCGCCGCCGGTGGTGGAGATCGAGCTCGTGCGCGAACGCCTGGCCGCCGCCGCCGCCGCCCGCCAGGCGGCCGAGGACGCCCGCCACGAAAGCGACCGCCGTTTCCGGCTGCTGTTCGAGTCGGCGGCGGTGCCCCTG
>JAIUYB010000502.1 GCA_020216625.1 Desulfarculus sp. | reverse complement strand
GACTAAGGCCGCTCCCAGCCGCCCAGCTTGCCTGACCCGGACCGCCCGGGCAGAGACCCGGCTTCCCTGAAAAAGCGAGGCCAAACGGCGCCAGCCGTTTGGCCATGTTTTTTAGGAGGGGGTGTGGGGGAACCCTTCTTGCACCGCAAAAAGGGTTCCCCCACTCTCTTTTCTTCTACTGCCCGCCGGCGGCGGCGAAGCCCAGGTCGAAGGCCTGGAGGTTGGCCGCCACGAAGCGCTCCTTGCTGTTGGCCTTGATCATCTTCTTGATGGCCTTGACCGGCACTGGCAGGTTGCCGGCGGCGAAGAGCGCGCCCAGCATGACCATGTTCAGGCTGAGCGGGTTCTTGGCCTGTTCGGCCAGGGATTGCCCGTCGAAGGAGATGACGTTCTTCACCTTGCGGCGAATGTAGACCAGGGAGTCCTCGGGGGCGGGATAGGCGGCCTGGCCGATGGCCACGGTGAAGGGCGGCAGGGGACGGGTGTTGGTGATGATCAGGGTGTCCTTGTGGGCCTTGTTGAGGATGCGCAGGGTCTCCACCGGTTCGAAGCTGACGATGATGTCGGCCTCGGCGTCGCTGACGATGGGGCTCTTGGCCTCGCCGATGATCACCGCGCTCTCCACCACGCCGCCGCGCTGGGCCATGCCGTGGATCTCGCTGACCACCACCGGCAGTCCGGCGTCCAGGGCCGCCTGGCCCAGGAGGTTGCTGGCCAGCAGGTTGCCCTGTCCGCCCACGCCCACGTTGACGATGCGTTGGGTTTGCATTTGGCTTCCTCCTTAGGCCTCGGCCTTGACCGGCAGGATGGCGTTCTCCGGGCAGATCTGGGCGCAGAGCGCGCAGCCGATGCACTGGAGCGGGTTGATGCGGGCCTTGCCCTCCTCCACGAACATGGCCGGACAGGCCACCTTCTTCACGCAGTCCAGGTGGCCCTTGCACTTGTCCAGGCGCACCTCGAAGGGCTTCCTGGACTTGGGGGCCACCCGGCGGGCGAAGAGCGGGCAGAGCTCCTGGCTGATGATGACGCTGACGCCCTCATGCTCCACCGCGGCCTTGATGGCCTCCACCGAGGCCTTGACCTTCAGGGGCTTGATGGTGGTGACGTGCTGGACTCCCAGACTGCGGACCACGGCCTCCAGGTCGATGTGGGTGGTGGGGTCGCCGATCTTCTCGGTGTCCACCCCGGGGTGGGGCTGGTGGCCGGTCATGGCGGTGGTGCCGTTGTCCAGGATCACCAGGGTGAAGTTGTGGTTGTTGTGCACCGCGTTGACCAGGCCGGTGATGCCGGAGTGGAAGAAGGTGCTGTCGCCGATGAAGCTGACCACTTTTTGGCCGGTGGCCCGGGCGAAACCGCCGGAGCTGCTGACCGAGGAGCCCATGCAGATCACGAAGTCGGCCATGCTGATGGGAGGCAGCAGGCCCAGGGTGTAGCAGCCGATGTCGGTGGGATAGATGGCGCTGTTTCCCACCACCTCCTTGACCGCGTAGTAGGTGGCGCGGTGGGGGCAGCCGGGGCAGAGCGTGGGCGGGCGTCCGGGCAGGGCCGGCAGGTCGGACAGGTCCAGGGGCTTGGTGGCCTTGTACTTGAACCCGAAGTAGTGGCCGATGACCTCGCGCACCAGGCGGGGGTTGAACTCGTAGGCCCGGCTGAAGAGCTTGGGGCCCTTGCCGGCGATCTTGACCTTGACCCCGTTTTCCTGGGCCAGGGCCCGGGCCGCGTTCTCCACCAGCGGCTCCAGCTCCTCCACCACCAACACCTTGTCGCAGCTCTTCAGGAACTTAAGGATCATCTTCTCAGGCAGGGGCCAAGTCATGCCCAGCTTGAGCACCTTGACCTTGCCGACGGCGTCCAGGTCCGCGAGGGCGTCGAAGACGTAGTTGGCGGCCACCCCGGCGCAGATGACGCCCAGCTTGCCCTTGCCGATGACCTGGTTCAGCTCGCTGGCCTCGGAGATGGCCTGGGCCTGCTCATAGACTTTCAACAGGCGCAGATGGAGCTGGCGGCTGACCGCCGGCACGGTGACGAAGCGGAAGGGGTCTTTCTTGAACTCGACCTTGGTCTTGGCCTTGGGCAGCTTGGCGAACTTGACCGCCTCGCGGGCGTGGTTGACCCGGGTGGTGGTGCGCAACATCACCGGCACGGTGAGCTTCTCGCTGAGTTCGAAGGCGTACTTGGTGGCCTCCTTGAGCTCGGAGGGGCTGGAGGGCTCCAGCATGGGCAATCCGCTCAGGCGGGCGTAGTAGCGGTTGTCCTGCTCGTTCTGGCTGGAAAAAAGCGAGGGGTCGTCGGCGCTGAGCACCACCATGCCCCCGTTGACGCCGGTGTAGGCCAGGGTCATCAGGGGGTCGGCGGCCACGTTGATGCCCACGTGCTTCATGGTCACCAGGGTGCGCAGACCGGCCACGGCCGCCCCGGCGGCGCACTCCATGGCCACCTTCTCGTTGGTGGAGTACTCGAAATAGTACTGGGCTTGGTCTGGCTCGGCTTTGCGCAGCCGATACAGGGTGTCCGGCACCTCCGAGGAGGGCGTGCCCGGGTAACAGGTGGCGAAGGCCAATCCCGCCTCCAGGGCCCCGCGCACGATGGCCTCGTTGCCCAAAAGCAACTCGGTCTTGCCGCCACCAGGGGTCAGAAGCTTGTCCATGCTTGCCTCTCCTGCCGTGGTTTCCTAATCGGTTCCGCCGGGACCGCAAGGGTCGACCGACGGCCCTGCCGCCTCCGCGCTTAGCCATTCCATAGTTACAATAAAGCTATAAAGTAACTTATGGTA
>JAIUYB010000501.1 GCA_020216625.1 Desulfarculus sp. | reverse complement strand
TGTCTCCAAGGGAGGTTCCTTTCCAGGAAAAACCCTGGCTTTCTGTTGGGAAGGGGGTCTGGGGGAAACCCTTTTCTTTGGCCGCCAAAGAAAAGGGTTTCCCCCAGCTCTCTTAAACCAACCTGCCAAACCGCCGCGTGAAGGCCTGGCGCAGGGCGGGCAGGCCCAGGTCCAGGGCGGTTTGCTGGTGGTCCTGGGCGACCAGGCGCTTGGCCTTGGTGACCTGGCCCAAGCGGGACCAGGCGATGCCATCCAGTGTTTGCTCGAACTCCGCCGCGCGGGCCAGGGCCACCGTCACCACCAGGCGCCCGGTGGACTCGCTAAAGAGTTTTTGCAGCGCGGTCAGGGGCTTGTCCGTGGCTATGCCGGTCAGGTCCAGCTCCAGGCCCAGCTCGGCGGCCATGACCATGCGGGCCAGGGCCAGGGCCAGGCCACCCCGGCTGACCACGCAGACGCTGGCCAGGAGGCCGTTGGCCAGGCCGGCGGCCACCGTCCGGCAAAGCTTGAGTGATTGCTCGAAGTTGGTCTGGGGCACCTTCAGGCCGGTATGGCCCCAGAGGCCGTAGAGCGCGCCGCCGCCCAGTTCGTCGCGGGTTTGGCCCAACAGGTAGACCGCGTCGCCGGGCAGCTTGGGCTCCAGGGTCTGGGCCCGGCGCAGGTCGTGGACCGGGGCGGTGGCCGAGAACATCATGGTGGGCGGGCCGCTGACCCGCTGGATCACGCCGTGGCGGCCGGGCAGCTTGCCGTCCACGTACATGGAGTCCTTGCCGGAGAGGAGCGGGATGCCCAGCGCCAGGCAGGCGTCCCTGAGGCCCCAGCAGGCGCGGACCAACTGGGCGGCCTTGTAGTCGCCGTCGGGGTTGTCCACCGGGTGGTGCTGGATGGAGGGCCAGCAGAAGTTGTCCACCCCGCCCACCTGGTCGGGATCGCCGCCCACGGCGGTGACCCGGCGCAGGCCCTCCTCCACGCTGGCGGTGACCATGTGGTAGGTGTCGATGTCGCCGTATTCGGTGAGGAGCACCTGGGCCATGGCCAGGCCGGCGGGCGAGGTCAGGATGGGCTGCATCACCGCCGCCTCGGTGGGCACGTCCCGGCCCCTGCCCACGAAGGGCTTGATCACGCTGGTGCCCTGCACCTCGTGGTCGTACTGGCGATTGATCCAGTTGCGGGCGCAGAGATTGGGGGAGTCCAGCAGGTCCAGCACCAGGCCGGAGAGGTCGGTCGGGGGGCTGACCACCGGCTCGGCCAGTCCCCGGGTCTCCGGCGGCAGCCAGCGGGCGCTGAACTCCCACTGGGGGAAGCCCTTCTCCAAAAATTCCACGTCCACGTAGGCGCAAACTTCATCGCCCCAGGTCAACTTGAGCTTGCCGTCGCCGGTGTAGCGGCCGATGGCGGTGGCCTCCACCGCGTGCTTGGCGGCTAGGGCCAGGAAGGCCGCGGCGTCGGCCGGGCGCACCGCCACGGTCATGCGCTCCTGGCTCTCGCTGATCCAGACCTGCCAGGGGTCCAGGCCGGCGTACTTGAGCGGCACTTTTTTGAGGTCAACCTCCGCGCCGGGGCTCAGGCGGGCGCTCTCGCCCACGCTGCTGGACAGGCCGCCGCCGCCGTTGTCGGTGAGGTACTGGATCAGGCCGGCGTCGCGGGCCTCCAACAGGAAGTCCATCATTTTCTTCTGGGTGTAGGGGTCGCCGATCTGCACATGCCCGGCCGGGGTGTGCTCGGAGTAGCCGGCGCTACTGGCGGTGACGCCGTGGATGCCGTCGGCCCCCACCCGGCCGCCGCACATGAAGACCAGCTCGCCGGGGCTGGTGGTCTTCTCGTGGCTGGCCCGGCCGGCCACCGTTTTGGGCATCACCCCGATGGCCCCGACGAAGACCAGGCACTTGCCCAGATAGCGGGCGTCGAAGTTCAACAGGCCCAGGGCGGTGGGGATGCCGCTCTTGTTGCCGCCGTCGCGCACCCCCTCGATGATGCCATCCAGGAGTCGCCGGGGGTGCAGGGCCGGTTTAAGCTCGCCGGCGTAGTCGCGCGGACCCACGCAGAAGCCCCACATCCCGGCCACCAGCTTGGCCCCCAGGCCGGTGCCCAGGGGATCGCGATAGACTCCCACGATGCCGGTGATGGCCCCGCCGTAGGCCTCCAGGTTGCTGGGGCTGTTATGGGTCTCGGCGGTGATGACGTAGTTGTGCTCCCCGTCCAGGCGGGCGATGCCGGCGTTGTCCCACAACACGCTCACCACCCAGTCGCGCTGGGCGGCCAGTTGGAGGGTGGGCTCCTTGATGCAGGTCTTGAACAGGTTGTCCACCTCCAGGGCCTCGCCGGTGACGACGTCGCGGTAGTGGAAGCGGCCGTTGAAGGTGTTGTGGTTGCAATGGTCGGAGCGGGCCTGGCTGACGTACTCCAGCTCCACGTCGGTGGGGTCGGAGAGACCCACCGCGGCCCGGGAGGCGCGCACGGCCGGGTCGTTGAAGTAAGTCCGAATCACCGGCAGGTCGGCCGGGTTCAGAAAAAGGTGCCGGGCCTGGGACAAGGTCATCAGGGCGTCGTCGTCGGGGATGGCCAGGGTTTCGATCTTGGGGGTGTGCTTGAGCTCCACCCGGGGCAGGATGATCCCCATGCCTCGCTGGGGGTCCCAGGCATCGCGGGGATAGACTCGCCAGGACTGGATGATGGGGTTGGCCAACAGCTCGCGGCAGATGGTCTCGGCCTGGGCGGGGCTCAGGCGCGGGGCCTGGAGAAGATACAGCCGCGAGGCGAAGACCGCCTCCTCGGGGT
>JAIUYB010000500.1 GCA_020216625.1 Desulfarculus sp. | reverse complement strand
GCTATCGCGACCACCTGGGGAAGGTCATCGAGGCCTATGGCCGCTTGAAGGCCGCGGTGGGCGGTCGGCGCGGGGCCGAGTGGCTGGTGGCCACCGGCCTGGGCTTCTTGCTGGCGCTGGCCATCTCGCCCAACCCCTGGCGTTTCGCCGGCCTGCCCTATCTGTTGGGCGTCACCGTGCTCGGCGCGGTGATCCTGCGCGTCACCTTCCTATCCTGGTATCTCCCCCTGGCTGGTGGCGGCGGCCGGGGCCAAGTCAAGAATCTGATCCTGATGCTGACCCTTCTGGTGGCGGCGGTCTGGATCACCCGGGGCTGGGAGCTTTTCGCGGTGGCCATGGTCCAGGGCTGGCGCGGGGTCAGCGCCCCGGCCCTGGGGTTCGCCGCGCCTCTGATGATGGGTCCTCTTTTGGCCTGTCTGTTGATGGGCGCGCCCCTGGCCATGCTCCTGGCCTTGGTCACCAGCAGCCTGGCCGCCCTGGTCTGGAACCAACCCTTCCTCTTTTTCGCCTACTTCCTGGTCACCGGCGTGGCCGGGGCCCACTATGCCGCCGACGGCCGCAATCGCTTCGCCCTGATCAAGGCCGGCCTGCGCGGCATGCTGCCCGGGCTATTGGTCATCATGGCCCTGGCCCTAGCCCAGGGCTGGTTCATCAGCGCCGATCTGGTGGCGGCCCTGGTCAGCGCCGCCCTGGGCGGGGCGCTCTCCGGCGTCCTGGCCGCCGGCCTGGCCCCCCTGGTGGAGATCACCTTCGGCTACACCACCAAGGTCCGCCTGATGGAGCTGGCCAGCCTGGACCAGCCCGCCTTGCAGGAACTGATGCTCCAGGCCCCGGGCACCTACCACCACAGCCTGGTGGTCTCCAGCCTGGTGGAGGCCGCGGCCAAGGAGATCGGCGCCAACCACCTGCTGGCCAAGGTCGCCGCTCTCTACCACGATCTGGGCAAGGCCAAGAAGGGCGTCTACTTCGTGGAGAACCAGGCCCAGGGACCCAATCGCCACGACAAGCTGGCCCCCTCCATGAGCGCGCTGATCCTCATCAGCCACGTCAAGGAGGGCGTGGAGCTGGCCAAGAAGCACCGCCTGGGCCCGCCCATCATCGACATCATCGCCCAGCACCACGGCACCCGCATCATTCATTACTTCTACAGCAAGGCCTGCGAGGCCCGCCGCGCCGCCGGTCAGCCCGACCCCGACCCCGAGGCCTTCCGCTATCCCGGCCCCCGTCCCCAGACCCGCGAGGCCGGCCTGGTGATGCTGGCCGACACCGTGGAGGCCGCCGGCCGCAGCCTGGACAACCCCACCCCGGCCCGCATCCAGGGCTTGGTGCAGCAGCAGATCAACAAGGTGTTCTCCGAGGGGCAGTTGGACGAGTGCGAACTGACACTCAAGGACCTGCACAAAGTGGCCAAGATCTTCAACGCCATCCTGTGCGGCATCTTCCACCAGCGGCTGGAATACCCCAGCGACGACAAGGCCAAAAAGAAGCATGGAGATAGCGATCGACAACCGCCAAGAGGGGCGGGCAATCGACCTGCCAACCCTGACGGCGCGGATTCAGCGGGTCTTAGAAGACTCGGGATGCAGCCCTGACACCGAGCTTTCCCTGGTCATCACCGACGACCCCGACATCCACCAGCTCAACCTGCAATACCTGGGCAGGGACCGCCCCACCAACGTCATCTCCTTTCCCCAGGCCGAGGGCGAGTTCGCCGACCTGACCCCCGGCCTGCTGGGCGACGTGGTGGTCAGCGTGGACACCGCCTGGCGCGAGGCGTTGGAAAACGATCTCGACCCCCAGGAGCACTTCTTGCGCCTGATCATCCACGGCATCCTCCATTTGCTGGGCCATGACCACCTGGCCGACGAGGAGCAGGCCCGCGCCATGGAGGATCTCACCGAACGCCTGCTGGCCAGCGCCCTGACCCTGGCCTGATACAAGGAGACCCCCATGGCCCTCTTGAGCGTCAACGTCGACCACGTGGCCACCCTGCGCCAGGCGCGGGGCATCGACGAGCCGGACCCGGTCTGGGCCGCCGTTTTCTGCGAAAAGGCCGGCGCCGATGGCATCATCTGCCACCTGCGCGAGGACCGCCGCCACATCCAGGACCGCGATGTCAAGCTCCTGCGCCAGATGGTCAAGGGCAAGCTCAACCTGGAGATGGCCGCCACCGAGGAGATGATCGCCATCGCCGGGACCATCGGCCCAGACCTCTGCACCCTGGTGCCCGAACGCCGCCAGGAGCTGACCACCGAGGGCGGCTTGGAGGTCAAGGGCAACCTGGAGGCGGTCAAGGACGCCGTGGCGCGCTTGAACGCCGTCGGCGCGGCGGTCAGCCTGTTCATCGATCCCCATCCCGACCAAGTCAAGGCCGCCCACCTGGCCGGGGCCCAGGTGGTGGAGCTGCACACCGGCTCCTACGCCAACGCCCGGGGCGAGGCCGAACTCCAGCGCCACCTGGATGGCATCGAGGAGGCCGCCCGTCTGGCCGCCCGCCTCAAGCTCAAGGTCGCCGCCGGCCACGGGCTGAACCTGCGCAACGTCCGCCCCCTGCTGGCCATCCCCGAGATCGAGGAATACTCCATCGGCCACTCCATCATCGCCCGCGCCGTCTTCGTGGGCCTGGAGCAGGCCGTGGCCGAAATGCTGGCCCTGGTCCGCCAGTCCGCCCCCCCACGCCCCGCCGAAGGCCCCCGCCGAAGGCTGTAGGGCGGGGGGGAGGTAAGGAGGAAGACAGGGGGGAACCTTTTTCTTTGGAGCCCAAAGAAAAAGGTTCCCC
>JAIUYB010000499.1 GCA_020216625.1 Desulfarculus sp. | reverse complement strand
AGGCCCGGCAGTGGTCCGCCCCGCCCCAAGACCTGGAGAGCCTCCTACCGCTCCCAGATTCGGACGCGCCTCCCAGCCTGGATGATTTCCTGCTTAACGCCCGCGGCCGCAGCTTCTCCATCTCGGCCATGGCCTTCATGGACGCCTGGACCCTGGACCTGGAGCGCGCGCGCGATTGCTGCATCCACGTCCTGACCCCCGCCGGCGACCTGGTTCCCTTCTGCCTCCACAACCTGACCAGCAGCCAAGGCCAGGCGCTCTATCGCAACCAGGGAGGCGGTCATGCCCCGCGCGGCTAGGCTGAAGCAAGGGAAGGCATCCGAACGCGTCACCTCGTTCGCTTCGAGCCTCGCCCAGCCATGAAACCGGCCCTTACCCCCCTGGAGGACTGGACTCGGCGCAAGCTGGGGCTCGCGGCGGGTCAGCCCGTGACCCGCGCGGAACTGAGCCAGTGGTGGCTAATGCGCCTGCGCCAGACCCTGGCCTGGGCCCGGGAGCACAGCCCCTTCTATCGTTGGCGGCTGCGCGGCCTGCCGGACATTCCCCTGAACACGCCGGAAGACCTGGCCAGGCTGCCCTTCACCACCGCCGAGGACCTGCGCCGCGAGCACCGGGGCATGCTCTGCACCAGCCAGGGCGAGGTGGCCCGCATCGTCACCCTGCGCAGCTCCGGCACCACCGCCGAGCCCAAGCGCCTGTACTTCAGCCAGGAGGACCTGGAGCTGACCCTGGATTTCTTCCACCACGGCATGTCCACCCTCACCGGTCCGGGGAAAACCGTGCTGATTCTCTTGCCGGGCTCCACCCCGGACAGCGTGGGCGATCTGCTGGCCCGGGCCCTGGGCCGCCTGGGGGCGCGGGGGGTGGTCCACGGACCGGTGAAGGACCCGGCCCGGACCCTGGAGGTCATGGCCCGGGAGGAGGTCAGTTGCCTGGTGGGCGTCCCCACCCAGGTTCTGGCCCTGGCCCGCCATCCCAAGGGCGCGGAGCTGCCTCCAGGCCAGGTGCAGAGCGTGCTTCTGACCACCGACCATGTGCCCCGGGCCATCCGCCGGGCGGTGGGGGCGGTCTGGGGCTGCCGGGTCTACAGCCACTACGGCATGACCGAGCTGGGCCTGGGCGGGGCGGTGGAGTGCGCGGCCCAGGATGGCTGCCATCTGCGGGCGGCGGATCTCTATTGCGAGGTGGTGGACCCCCGCGACGGCCGGCCCCTGCCCCCGGGCCAACTGGGCGAGCTGGTCTTCTCCACCCTGACCCGGCGGGCCATGCCCCTGATCCGCTATCGCAGCGGCGACCTGGGCCGCCTGCGGGAGGAGGTTTGCGCTTGCGGCTCCTGGCTGCCCCGGCTCGACGACCTGCGCGGCCGGGTGGCCGGGTTGGCGGTGCTGGCCCCGGGCCTGAGCCTGAGCCTGGCCGAGTTGGACGAGGTGGTCTTCGCCACGGCCGGAGTCCTGGACTTCCGGGCGCGGCTGACCCGCCGGGGCGGGGCCTGGAGCCTGGGCCTTTGCCTGCGCGCCACGGCCGAGACCGGGCCCGAAGTGGCATCGGCGGTGCGGGCGGCCCTGGAGCGCAAGCCGGTGATCCAGCGGGCCCGCCAACAAGGAGTGCTGGTGCTGGAGCCGGTGGGCCTGGGCGGGGCGGACTGGTTCAGCGACCTCGGGGCCAAGCGCGCCATCGTGGTCCAGCGAAGTTGATCGGCGGCCTTGGCCGGGGGGCAGGCCGAGGTAGTGGAGGAGCGCCTGGGGCAAGGGGGGGCCTGCGCGGCGAACCGGCCGCGAATCCTGGCGCAAAACGCCACACCTCGACCGGCGGTGACGGTTGGGGGGTAAAACGCCCGTAAGCCGGCATTTTGCGGCACCTTACGTCAACTAAACGAAATCAGACGATAATTCCAGGACAAGTTCGGAACGTCTCCGCGTGGACGCGGCACAATGCCCGCCGGAAGGAGGCCGCCATCCGCCCCAACCGGGGTGCCATCGCCAATTACATGGCAATAACAAGATGATGACCAGGAGGTGCGCGCCTGGCACAAACCCTGCTCTATCCAGAGGCGGGAGCAAGCGACTCAACCATCCGCAAGGGAGGTGTGTGATGAGCGCGAGCCAAAAGCGGGGCGGCAAGCCCAGCGCGCCCCAGGTCTTCAACATGAGCGAGCAGCTCTGTCTCTGGGCCCAGGCCGGAGTGGTGGCCCCCCGGCTTTGCCACAACGCCTTTGACTGCATGAGCTGCGCCTTCGACAAGGCCATGCAGCGCAAGAAGAATTACGGCTGGTGGGCCGCCGGCCTGGAGCAGCCTTTGGAGGAAGGCGGTCTTTGGAGTCAGGAGCGTTGGCGGCGATTGCCGGCCCGGGAGCGCAAGTGCCGTCACATGCTCTCGGGTTGGGTCTCCTCCATGTACTGCATCAACGGTTTCCAATGCGCCAGTTGCGAGTATGACCAACTCTGGGACGAACGGGCGGTGGCCGCGCCTGGCGATCCCACGCCCACCCACGAGGTGGCCGGCTTCAGCCTGGCCGAGGGCTATTATTTCCACGACCGGCACACCTGGGCCCGGGTGGAGTATGGCGGGCGGGTGCGGGTGGGTTTGGACGACTTCGCCAGTTGCCTGTTCGGCCGGGCCGACCAATTCCGCCTGCCCAACCTGGGCGAGGCGGTGCGCGGCGGCGGCCCGGAGTTGGGCTTCTCCCGCGGGGGCCATCTCGCCCGCGCGGTCTGTCCGGTGGAGGGGGTGGTGGTGGCCCGCAATCCCGAGGCCCTGAAGAGCGGGGATTGCGTGGCCCAATCGCCTT
>JAIUYB010000498.1 GCA_020216625.1 Desulfarculus sp. | reverse complement strand
TGGATCAGCATGGTCAGCGAAAGAGCCGCGGCCAGGATGGGCTTGGTCACGGTGACGATGGGCAAGAGCCAGTAGCCGGTGAAGGTGCCGAAACGGAAGGCCCCCACGCCGCCATAGATGGAGTCCATGGAGGCGCGGCCCTTCTTCCAACGCTCGTAGGTCACCACGGTCATGGCCGCCCAGATCGGGCCGCACATGGAGATGTCCGGGCCCATGATGCTCATGATGCTGTTGCGCAGGCCCACGATCAGGTGGCCGCGGTCGGGGTTGTACTCCACCGGTTCGTCGGGCCGGGTGGGATCGGCGTCGCGGATGATGGCCTGGCACTGCACGGCGTCGCCGAAGATCACGATGTAGGCGGCCAAGACCAGGGGGATGGACTTGAGGTACATGTCAAAGGAGGGCCAGCCCAGGGTTCCCCAGGGCACCCAGTCGGTCCACAGGGTGCGGAAGTCCGGGCTGCTGAAGCCCCACTGGATCTCGAAGGGAGCCTCGCCCACCAGGGGCGCGATGAAGATGGCGGCCACGATGGCCGGCAGGATGCCCAGGTTGGAGAGCAGCTTGGCGATCCGGTTCTTCTCGGCCGCCTTGCGGAACAGCGGGTTATACATCATGAACAGGGCCACCAGGGCGCAGACGCTGATGGTGATGGGCATGGCGAAAAAGCGGCCGCCCACCTTGAAGACCAGCTGGATGGCGGCCACGCCCGCGCCCAGGATGACGCCGGCCTTGATGGCCCGGGGGATCAGGTTGATGACCTTCTGGGCCAGGCCGGTGGTGCCCAGGAACATGCACCAGAGGCCCAGGGTCAGCTCGAAGGCGATCAGGGCGTGCATGCGCTCCGGCCCGGCGGGATAGGTGCCCACGTAGGCGATGAGCAGGGGAATGGCCGGCGTCACCCAGCCGGGCACCACCGGGTCTCCCAGCCAGGCGTGCCAGAGATAGAGGAAGCCGTTCAGTATCACGATGGCCAGGGCCACCTCGAAGGGCATGCCCAGGGTCTCCGACAGCACCGGGATGATGGACAGGCAGACCGCGCACATGATCAGGCCCTGCACGTAGTCGGCCCACTCCCAGCGATAATGAATGCCCGGCAGGCGCATCTTGAAGCGCCAGATCGGAATGTACGGAGGCTCCTGGCCGTAGGGCCGCTTGTCGTTCCAGTTCGCCATGATGCAATCCCTCTCCCTGGTTCGCGTTGTCTATCTGCCGTAAAGCTCCCGGTATTCCTCGCGCAGGCCCTCCCTGAACGCCGGCGCGCAGATGCCAATCAAGGCCTCCGCCCTTTCCCGCAGGGTGCGGCCCTTCAGGTGGGCCACCCCGAATTCGGTGACGATGTAATCCACGTCGTTGCGCGAGGTGGTCACCGCCTGGCCGCGCTCCAGTCCGGCCACGATGCGCGAAACCTTGCCCTTGGCCGCGGTGGCCGGCATGGCGATGATGCTGCGGCCACCCTTGGAGCGGGCCGCCCCGCGCACGAAGTCCACCTGGCCTCCCACGCCGGAGAACTGCTTGGTACCCATGGCGTCGGCCGCCACCTGGCCCATCAGATCCACCGAGATGGCGGAGTTGACGCTGACCATGTTGTCGTTCTGGGCGATGACAAAGGGATCGTTGGTGAAGGTGGCCGGGTACATCTCGATCATGGAGTTGTCCGAGAGCCATTCATAGAACTTGGCGGTGCCCATGGCGAAGGTCAGCACGATCTTGTGGGGGTGGAAGTTCTTGCGGCGGCAGGTGACCACCCCGGCCTCCACCAGCCCCATCACCCCGTCGCTGATCATCTCGGAGTGGATGCCCAGGTCGTTCTTCTCGCCCAGAAAGGTCAGCACCGCGTCGGGGATGGCCCCAATGCCCAGTTGCAGGCAGTCGCCGTCCTTGATCAGGCTGGCCACGTGGCTGCCGATGGCCTTTTCCACCTCGCCGATGGTCGGCGGCTGGATCTCCAGCATGGGGCGGTCGGTGGGCACGAAGTAGTCGATCTCGCTGACCGGCAGATAGGCGTCGCCGCCGGTGCGGGGCATGTTGGGGTTGACCTCGGCGATGGTCAGCTTGGCCACCCGGGCCGCGTCCTTGGTGTAGTCCACGCTGATGCCCAGACTGACGTAGCCCTGCTTGTCCGGGGGCGAGACCGTGATCAGGGCCACGTCGGGGCACAGGGGGCCCTCGGTGAACAGGCTTGGTATCTCCACGAAGAAGCGGGGGGTGTAGTCGGCCCGGCCCTCGGCCACCGCCTGGCGACTGGTGGCCCCCACGAAGATGGCGTTGTGGCGGAAGGACCGGGCATATTGGGGCTGGCAGTATTCGGCCTTGCCCATGGCCACCATGTGGGAGATCTCCACATTCTCCAGCTCGGCGGCCCGGGCCACCATGGCGTCCAGCAGAATCTCCGGCGAGCCGCAGGCGTGGCCCACCGCCACCTTGTCGCCGGACTTGATCATGCGGGCCGCTTCCTCGGCGTCGATGATCCGGGACTGGTAATGCTCCTTCCAGTGCACGTCTAATTTCCTTCCCTTGGGCGGAGAGCGTCCGCGATGCGCGCGGCCAGGTCTCCGAAGGCAACGCTGTGGTAGTCAAAAAGCGCGGGGCCGATCACGTGCCAGTGATCGGCCCCCACCCGCGACTCGACGCGGTCGGCGCAACAGGCCGGACAGCCGCACAGGACCAGGCCCAGGTCAGCGGCCTGGTCCGGGGCGGCCAGTCCCACCGGACGCCCCAGCAGCCCGGCCAGCTCCGCCAGCAGGGTCCGGGCCAGCTCCGGCCGGTCATACTCGGCCTTGCAGCCGCCGCAATACTTGATC
>JAIUYB010000497.1 GCA_020216625.1 Desulfarculus sp. | reverse complement strand
CCCAGCAGGAGGCAGTTGTCAGGCTAATACCATCACTCTACAGTCAGGTCAATACCATCACTGTACATCATGGCTTTTTTCTATTTGTGTGTCGATAACTCGCGCTTATCAACTCCTAAATCATCTCGCATGGTTTTGAATAGATTATGTTGCGCGCTGCTCCTCTCTGGGCTACCCGAGCCTGATTCCATAATTTCATCGACTGCATTAATCACTTCTGGAGAGCCGACCAATGTCAATCTTGCACGCCAATATGCGAATTCTTTTGCTTTTTCCGAAGAATGGGAAATGGCTAGATCTCTGTAAGCGGACAACAACCCAACATATGCTTCTTTCTTTTCATTGAGAGCATATTTTCGTTGCTCTGTTTTTTTACTTATTATACCCTGAACAAGAGACGTCAATATGCTACCAAGTCCTAAGCCTCCTACGAGCGGCCCAATCCATTCGGTGCCCATTACTTACCCCCAAATGGTTCGTTACCAACCACGATAGCATATTACTGATTAAGGCACAACTCGGTTGCGGTGGTTGACCCCTCCCCCCTCTCCTGTAATAATTCCCCCATCTTCCGTCACTCCCGCCTCGGAGGCTGGTCATGTCCTTCCCCAACGTGCGCATGCGCCGTCTGCGCCGTGGCCAAAAGCTGCGCGACCTGGTGGCCGAGACCACCCTGACCGTCAACGACCTCTTGTACCCCATGTTCGTGGTCGAGGGCTCGGGCGTGCGCCAGCCCATCCCCTCCATGCCCGGCATCGACCGCTTCTCGGTGGACCGGCTGGTGGAGGAGTGCAAGGCCGTGGCCGATCTGGGCATCCCGGCGGTGATGTTCTTCGGCATCCCGGACAAGAAAGACGCCCTGGGCCGGGGGGCCTACGCCGACAACGGCATCGTGCCCAAGGCCCTGCGCGCGGTGCGTCGCGCGGTGCCGGACCTGCTTCTCGTGCCCGACGTCTGCCTCTGCGAGTACACCGACCACGGCCACTGCGGCATCGTGGAGAAGAACGACGTGCACAACGACGCCACCCTGGAGCTGCTGGCCAAGGCGGCCACCGCCTACGCCAAGGCCGGGGCGGACATGGTGGCCCCCTCGGACATGATGGACGGCCGGGTGGAGGCCATCCGCGAGGCCCTGGACGAGGCCGGCTTCGAGCACCTGCCGATCATGAGCTACGCCGCCAAGTACGCGAGCGCCTTCTACGGCCCCTTCCGCGACGCGGCCGAGAGCGCCCCCCAGTTCGGCGACCGCCGCTCCTACCAGATGGACCCCCGCAACGGGGCCGAGGCCCTGCGCGAGGTGGCCTTGGACATCGAGGAGGGCGCGGACATCATCATGGTCAAGCCGGCCCTGCCTTATCTGGACATCCTCTCCCGGGTGCGCGAGGCCTTCGACCTGCCCTTGGCCGCCTATAACGTCAGCGGCGAGTACGCCATGATCAAGGCCGCCGCCCAACAGGGCTGGCTGGACCACGACCGGGCCATGATGGAGGCTTTGACCGGCATCAAGCGGGCGGGCGCGGACATCATCCTGACCTACTTCGCCAAGGAAGCCGCTGTGTTGCTTAACGGGGGCCGCAAATGAAACTGGCCCTGTGCGGACCTGCCGGCGCCGGCAAGACCACCCTCTTCGCCGCCCTGGCCGGGCGCAAGCTGACGGCCGACAAGGGCCGCGACCAGGCCGGGACGGTGATCCTGCCGGTGCCGGACCAGCGGGTGGACAAGCTCTCGGCCATGTTCCACCCCAAGAAGACCACCCACGCCCAGATCACCTATCTGGACCCGGCCCCGGCCCAGGCCAAACCCGAGGACCCCACCACCAAGCTGCCGGCCGAGCTGCGCCAGTGCGACGGCCTGATCGAGGTGGTGCGCAACTTCGACGCCGGCCTGGGCGCGCCCCGGGCCGCGGCCGACCACCAGGCGTTCTCCGAGGAGCTTTTGCTCAACGACCTGATCACCGTGGAGCGCCGCCTGGAGCGCATGGTCCAGGAGCGTCAGCGCGGCCGCAAGGTGGACGCCGAGGAACAGGCCCTGGTGGAGCGGGCCAAGGTCATCCTGGAGGAGAACCGCCCCTTGCGGGTGGACCCCGAGCTGGCCGGCCACCCCAAGCTGCGCGGCTTTGGCCTTTTGACCGCCAAGCCCTTGATCCTGGTGGTCAACAACGCCGAGGACGACCCGGACGCGCCCGACCTGGGGCCGGAGGCGAGCCCGGTGGTGGTGCGGGCGGCCATCGAGGCCGAGTTGGCCGAGCTGGGCGACGAGGAGCGGGCGGAGTTCATGGCCGACCTGGGCCTGACCGAGAGCGCCTTGGACCGCCTGATCCGGGCCAGCTACGCCGCCCTGGGCCTGCTTAGCTTCTTCACCGTGGGCGAGGACGAGGTGCGGGCCTGGACCGTGCGCCGGGGCGCGCCGGCCGACGAGGCGGCCGGGGTGATCCACTCCGACCTCCAGCGCGGTTTCATCCGGGCCGAGGTGATGCGCTACGACGACCTCATCGCCCAGGGCTCGGAGGCTGCGGTCAAATAAGCCGGCCTGATGAAGCTCTGCGGCCGGGACTACCTGGTCCAGGACGGGGACATCCTGCACGTGCGCTTCAACGTGTAAGCGCCCGTCCGGCGGCGCGCCGCCGGTTGTGCCAATAGCGTCAATGCGTTATGCTAGAGCCCGCGCCGGAGCCCCCGGCGCGGGACCGTCATTTCCGGAGGCTAGCAAGAGATAATGCGCAAGATTTGCGTGGTGGTGGGCTCGCGGGCCAACTACAGCAGCATCAAGAGCGTCATGCGCGCGGTGGACCAGCACCCCGA
>JAIUYB010000496.1 GCA_020216625.1 Desulfarculus sp. | reverse complement strand
TGGCGGGCCGACTCCTCGGCCGAGACATAGAGCGGGTTGACTCCGGCTTGGCTAAGGCTGGCGGCCAGTTGCAGCATCAGGGTGGACTTGCCGATGCCCGGCTCGCCGCCCACCAGCACCACCATGCCCGGCACCAGCCCCCCGCCCAGAACCCGGTCCAGCTCGTCCAGGCCGGTGGGGATGCGCGGCTCGGCCGCCGCCCCGGCCTGGCCCAGGGGTTGGGGTTGGGGGGGCGGCTCGGCCCCGGTTCGGGAGGGCGCGGGCTCCTCCTGGGGAGCCAGACTGTCCCAACTCTGGCACTGGGGGCAGCGGCCCAGCCATTTGGGGCTATGCGCGCCGCACTGAAGGCAGACGAAATTTTGCCGGGTCTTGGCCAAAACCACTCCCTTGCTTGCCGAGGTAATCTTAGGTACGCTTTGGGTAAACTGTCAACCGAGGCCCGGGTCGCCCGCGTTGACAAAGGCACGGACGCGGTCTATAGAGTTAAGGCATAGGATAGTTAACGTCTTTCCCATGGACGTCCACCCGCCGTTCGAGGGGGGCCTGGACCAACCGGCCTAAGGAGCAGAAGATGTCAGGAAGCGTTCTCCAGGTGACGGACGACACCTTCGAAGCCGAAGTTCTGAAGAGCGACCTCCCGGTCCTGGTTGACTTCTGGGCCTCCTGGTGCGGCCCCTGCCGGGCCATCGCCCCGGTGGTGGAGGAGCTGTCGGAGCAGTACGCGGGCAAGGTCAAGGTGGCCAAGCTCAACGTGGACGAGAGCCCCAAGACCCCCGGCCAGTACGGCATCCGCGCCATCCCCACCCTGATCATGTTCAAGGGCGGCCAGGTGGCGGACCAGATCACCGGCGCGGTGAGCAAGAGCCACATCGAGCAGGCCCTGGGCAAGCTCCTTTAGCCCAAACGAGGCCAAATCCGCCATGTCCGAGCGAGAGTTGGTCATTATCGGCGGTGGTCCGGCCGGGCTGACCGCCGGTCTTTACGCCGGCCGCGCCAAGCTGGACACCCTGCTGTTGGAGCGCCTGAGCCCCGGCGGCCAGGTGCTCAACACTCACTGGGTCGAGAATTGGCCTGGCGACGTGGAGGGCGTCAGCGGCTTCGACCTCTCCGACCGCTTTCGCGACCACGCGCTGAAATTCGGCCTGGAGATCAAGAGCACCGAGGTTGGCGGCCTGCGGCTGGAGGGCGAGCGCAAGATCATCGCCACCAGCGAGGGTGAGATCGCGGCCAAGGCCGTGATCCTGGCCCTGGGAGCCAGCCCCAGCAAGCTGGGTGTGCCCGGCGAGGCCGAGTTCGCCGGCCGGGGCGTCTCCTATTGCGGCACCTGCGACGGCCCCTTTTTCCGCGACAAGGTGGTGGTGGCCTTTGGCGGCGGCAACACCGCGGCCGAGGAGGCCCACTTCCTCACCCGGTTCGCCCAAAAAGTCTACCTGGTCCATCGCCGCGACCAGCTCCGGGCCTGCGCCGTGCTCTGCGAGCGGGTGGAGGCCGACCCCAAGATCGAGGTGCTGTGGTCCCACATCCCCCTGGCCATCGAGGGCAGCGCCCTGCTGGGGGTGGAAAAGGTCCGCCTCAAGAACCTCAAGACCGGCCAGGAGCGGGAAGTCGCCTGCGACGGGGCCTTCGTCTTCATCGGCACCACGCCCAACACCGCCTGCGTGGCCGGGGTGGTGGACCGGGATGACCAGGGCTTCATCCTCACCAACCAGAATCTGGAGACCAACCTGCCCGGGGTCTACGCCGCCGGCGATTGTCGCTCCAGTCTGCTCAAACAGATCGTGGTGGCCAGCGGCGAAGGCGCCCTGGCCGCCTATGCGGCCCAGCGCTACCTGGAGAGCCACTAGTCCACGGCCGATGATCACGACCCGGTTGGGGACGGTTCCGGCGTTGGAAAGGCGGAAGTCAATGCAAGCCCGGCGAGCTATGGCGACCCTGGCCCTGATCCTGGTCCTGGCCCTTGTGGGCGGGTGCAACAGCCTGGGCAGTTGGGGCGGCCTGGGCAGTTGGTTCAAGGGCCTGGGCGGGAGCGGCAAGGACCACGGCGAGTCCTTCGACGTGCCGGCCCAGGTGCTGGCCAACGAGGCCGAGGAAGCCTACAAGGAAGGCAAGTTCGACGACGCCGCCGACCTCTACCAGCAACTCAAGGACCGCTACCCCTACAGCAAATACGCCCTGCTGGCCGATCTGCGGGTGGGCGACGCCTACCTGAAGGCCAAACGCTGGGACGAGGCCGCCTTGGCCTACGACGACTTCATCCGCCTGCACCCCAAGAACGAGGCCGTGCCCTACGCCTACTACCAGATGGGCATGGTCTACCACAGCCAGATGTTGACCGTGGACCGCGACCCCACCAACGCCCGCAAGGCCGGCGAGGCATTCCAGCGCCTGATCAATCAACACCCCAACACCGAATGGGCCCAGAAGGCCCTGCCTCGGCTGCGGGAGGCCCTGGAGCGCCAGGCCGGACACGATATGTTCGTGGGTGGCTATTACCTGCGCACCAAGCAGTACGAGGCGGCCATCGGCCGCTTCAAGCGGGTGTTGACCCAATATCCCGACGTGGGTCTCTACGGCGAGGCCATGGCCAACATCCAGAAGGCCCAAAGCATGCTGGACAAGCTTTCCCCGGAGGAGCGGGCCAAGCGCACCGATGAGCGGCGCGACCTGCTGATCTCCCCGCCCAACGTGGAGAGCCCGCGGGTGATCCTGGGCGAGGACCGCGGCGGGCCGCCCACCCCCTTCTAGGCCGGGCCCTGGGCCCTGGCTGGAAACGACTGGGAGGGCGGGGCATCACCCCGCCCTT
>JAIUYB010000495.1 GCA_020216625.1 Desulfarculus sp. | reverse complement strand
GCCCTTTTAGGAGGGGGTGTGGGGGAACCCTTTTGGGGCACCAAAAGGGTTCCCCCACGAAAAGCCATGCAACAGAACAACGACTGGAACATCGCGCCGGACGAGATCGAGCGCCAAAGTTTCGCGATCATCGACCACGAGGCCGGGGCCCATGGCTGGGAGCCGGCGGCCTGGACCATCGTGCGCCGGATGATCCACACCAGCGGCGATTTCTCCTGGATCGACAGCGTGCGGATGCACCCCCAGGCCATCGCCGCCGGGATCGCCGCCCTGCGGGCCGGCCGTCCCATCTACACCGACACTCGCATGGCCCAGGCCGGCATCGGCAAGACGCTCCTGACCCGCTGGGGGGTGGAGGTCATCTGCCTGGTGGACGACCCGGCCGTGGCGGCCCAGGCCAAGGAGCAGGGCGTCACCCGCTCCCTGGCCGGCATCGATCTCTCCCTGGAGCGGATGCGGGGCGGCATCTACGTCATCGGCAACGCCCCCACCGCCCTTTTTCGTCTCTTGGAGCAGGCGGCGTCCGGCCGGGCCAGGCCCGCCCTGGTCATTGGCCTGCCGGTGGGCTTCGTCAACGCCGCCGAGAGCAAACAGGCCCTGGCCGACCAGGAGCAGATTCCCTACATCACCGCCCTGGGACGCAAGGGCGGCTCCAATCTGGCGGCCGCGGTCGTCAACGCCCTGGCCCGTCTGGCGCGGGAGGGAGAGCGGAGTTAGGGCCAGCCGGGGAGCCACTTTCCTGAAAGAAAGAGGCTCTCCGGACCCCTCCCCAAAGAACTTTATTGGGTTCGCGCTTTTTCCCGCGCGGAGCGCGCGTAAAAACGCGAACCCGGGTGGGCGGCACGGGGCCGCGCGCCAATCGACCCAAGCCTTTTTAGGAGGGGGTGTGGGGGGACCCTTTTGGGGCACCAAAAGGGTCCCCCCACCCCGAGAGACAACATGAGCCAAGACAACCAGAGAGGCACTCTTTACGGCCTGGGCGTGGGTCCCGGCGATCCGGGGCTGTTGACCCTCAAGGCGGTGGAGGTGCTGAAGCGGGTGCCGGTGCTGTTCGCGGCCGGCAGCAGCAAGAACGAGTACAGCCTGGCCTTCAACGTGGTGGCGGCCCACCTGCCGGCCTCGGTGGAGGTGCGCAAGCTGGACTTCCCCATGACCCATGACCAGGCGTCCTTGGACGCGGCCTGGCGCGCCAACGCCCTGGCGGTCAAGGCGGTGCTGGATTCGGGCCGGGACGCGGCCTTCATCACCATCGGCGACCCCCTGACCTACAGCACCTATGGCTACCTGCTTCAGACCCTCAAGGCCATCGACCCGGCGGCCAAGGTGGAGACGGTGCCGGGGGTGACCGCCTATCAGGCGGCGGCGGCCCGGCTGAACCTGCCCCTGGTGGAGAGCCGCGAGTCGTTGATGGTGGTCTCCGGGGTCAGCGACCTCAATGACATCCCGGCTTTGGCCGCCTGCGGCGACAACCTGGTCATCATGAAGACCTACAAGAACTTCGACCAGATCATCGACAAGCTCGACGAGCTGCCGGTGCGGCGCAAGACTTATTGCGTCAGCCAGTGCGGCCTGCCCGACGAGCGAGTGGTGATGGACGCCACCACCCTCAAGGGCCAGAAGATGCCCTACCTGTCCCTGATCCTGGTCAAGGGTCCGGCCGAGGCCAAGGAATAGGCCGTGCCGCGTCCCGGCCACATGGTCGGAGGGGCGGACCAACCCCGCGCCCCCCGCATGAAAGCCAACGGTCAGCGCGGCTTGTGGCTGCTTCTGGGGGGCCTGGCCCTGGCCGGGCTGGGCTACCTGGCCTGGGCCGGTCCGGCCGAGTTGCCGGGATTTTTGCGCCCAGAGCGGCTCTGGCAGGCCCTATGCTGGCCGCTGATCAAGACTCTGGCCTTCCTGAGCCTGGGCCTCTTGGCGGGCCAGCTCCTGGAGGCCACCGGTTGGACCGCCCGGCTGGGGGTGCTGGCCTGGCCCCTGGTGCGCCAGGCCCATCTGCCCAAGGAGGCCGGCGCGGCCTTCTCGGCCGCCTTCGCCTCCGGGGTGGCGGCCAACACCCTGCTCTACACCTCCTGGCAGGAGGGCCGGCTGGACAAACGCCAGCTCGTCTTCGCCAACATCCTCTGCGCCAGCCTGCCGGCCTATTTTCTGCACCTGCCCACCACCTTTTTCGTGGTCTACGCCCTCTTGGGCCAGGCCGCGCTGTGGTATTTCGGGCTGACCCTGGTGGCGGCGATCCTGCGCACCCTGGCGGTGGTCCTGGTCAGCCGCTGGGCCTCGCCCCCCTTGGCCCCGGGCCAGGCCGCGCCCTCGGCGCCCCGCCGGTCCTGGGGCGAGCTCTGGGCCGACACCTGGAAAAAGTTCCGGCAGCGCCTGCGCCGGATGCTGCTCATCGTGCTGCCGGTCTACCTGCTGGTCTTCCTCCTGGCCGGGGCGGGCTTCTTCTCCTGGCTCAGCCGGGCGGCGGCGGGCTGGGTGGCGGGGCTGGCGGTGCCGGTGGAGGCCATGAGCGTGGTGGTCTTCGCGGTGGTGGCCGAGTTCACCTCCGGCTTCGCGGCGGCCGGGGCCTTGATGCAGTCCGGGGCCCTGGCCCTGAAGCAGGTGGTCATCGCGCTCCTGATCGGCAACATCATCGCCACCCCGGTGCGGGCCCTGCGCCACCAGTTGCCGCATTATCTGGGCATCTACTCCCCGGGCCTGGGGGCCAGGCTGCTGGCCCGGGGCCAGGGGACGCGGGTGGTCAGCGTGGCCCTGGTGGCGGCGGTCTACGCCTGGCTGGCCTGAACGGGGGCGGCGCTGGATGCGTGG
>JAIUYB010000494.1 GCA_020216625.1 Desulfarculus sp. | reverse complement strand
AATGTGAAATTGTCCCGCCTCAGTTGTCATGTTAGAATTAATTAATAGAACAAATCGTCCGGCCCGGGGGGGCCTGGGGGACGGCGCCATTGGGTGGGGCGCTGGAGAATCGCTCGACCACAGGGCGTCTCCGGGGCTGGCCCCGCCGACCGCTCTTGACATCGGATGTGGAGCGCCGCCCCTCTCCCCGGTCCGCGACCGCCGCCTGCCGCCAGCGGCCGGATGCCGGCTGCGCCCTCATCCTTTTCCTGGTTCGAGGCAAGCATGGCGCAGGCCATCATTCATGAGCTGGCGAGCAACGCCGCCATCCTGCTCGTCCTGAGCTTTCTCTATGTCCAGATCCATCGCCGCTGGGAGGACCACCGCCTGCTGGGCCGGGTGCTCAACGGCTTCCTCTTCGGCGCGGTGGCGGTGGGGGTGATGCTCAGCCCCCTGCACCTGCTGCCCGGGGTGGTCTTCGACACCCGGTCGGTGGTGATCAGCGTCGGCGGCCTGTTCGGCGGACCCCTGACCGCGGCGGTGGCCTTCGCCATGGCCAGCGCTTTCCGGATCTGGCAAGGGGGGGCCGGGACCCTGATGGGGGTCTTGGTCAGCTTTTGCTCGGCCGCCCTGGGGGTTGGGTATTTTTATTGGAAGCGCCGCAACCCCCGGATCATGACCGCTCTGCACCTCTACGCCTTCGGCCTGCTGGTCCACCTGGTGATGCTGGTCTGCGCCCTGGCCCTGCCCGGCGCCACGACCTGGCGGGTGCTTGAAACCATCGCCCTGCCGGTCATCATCATCTACCCCCTGGCCACCCTGCTCATCGCCTTGTTGATCCGCGACATGGAAGCCCAGATCGACGCCGGCCGGCGGCTGCAGGCCAGCGAGGAGCGCTATCGCCGCATCGTCAACACCGCCAACGAGGGCATCTGGGTCATCAATCCGGCCAACGCCACCGTGTTCGCCAACCAGAAGATGGCCGAGATGCTGGGTTGCCAGCCCGAGGAGATGGTGGGCCGCCCGATAACGGACTTCATTCCGCCCATGGACCTGCCCATCCACCAGCGGCAGATGGAGGTGCGGCGGGAGGGGGGCTCCGACCGCTACGAGCGCCGCTTTCGGCGCAAGGATGGCAGCCTGGGCTGGGCCCTCATCTCGGCCGCGCCGCTGTACGAGGATGGGGTCTATGCCGGATCGCTGGCCATGTACACCGACATCAGCGCCCGCAAACAGGCCGAGGAGGCCTTGCGGGCCAACCAAAAGCGCCTGGAGGCCATCCTGGAGGCCAGCGCCGACCCGGTGGTGGTCTACGATACGGACGGGCTCACCACCTACGTCAATCCCGCCTTCACCCGGGTCTTCGGCTGGCAATCCCAGGAGGTCCTGGGCCGACGCATACCTTACGTGCCCCCGGACCAACAGGAGCAGACCGCCGAGGCCATCCGCCAGCTCTATCAAACCGGTGGCCCGGTGTCCCTGCAGACCAAACGCCTGACCAAGCGGGGGGAGTCGCTGGACATCGTCATCAGCGCCGCCAGCATCCACGAACCCGATGGCCGCATCACCGGCATGGTGGTCAATCTCACCGACGTCACCCACACCAACCGTCTGGAGGCCCAACTGCGCCAGTCGCAGAAAATGGAGGCCATCGGCACCCTGGCCGGAGGCATCGCCCACGATTTCAACAACATCCTGGGGGCGATCATGGGCTATGCCGAGCTGGCCCTGCAGACGGCCCAGGAAGGCGGCGACAACCGCCAGGAGCTGGAACAGGTGCTGCAAGCCACCGAGCGGGCCCGCAACCTGGTCAAGCAGATTCTGACCTTCAGCCGCAAGGCCGAATCCGACCTGCGACCCCTGAATCTCAACCAATCGGTGCGCCAGGTCTTGAACCTTTTGGAGCCGGCGCTGCCCAAGATGGTCCGAATCGAGACCCGGTTGGACCCGGAGCTGGACCTGGTGCGGGCCGACGCCACCCAGATGGAGCAGGTCCTGCTCAATCTGGCCGGCAACGCCGCCGACGCCATGCCCGAGGGCGGACGCCTGTTGATCGAGACCCAGAACCTGGACCTGAGCGAGGACTATTGCGACCAGCACCTGGATCTGGCCCCGGGGCGGCATGTTCTGCTGATGGTCTCCGACACCGGCGTCGGAATGACTCCCCAGGTGATGGAGCACATTTTCGATCCCTTCTTCACCACCAAGGGAGTGGGCAGGGGCACCGGCCTGGGGCTTTCCACCGTCTTCGGCATCGTCAAGGGCCACGGCGGGGCGGTGACCTGCTACAGCGAACCCGGCCTGGGCACCACCTTCAAGATCTTCCTGCCGGTGTTCAGCGCCGAGGCCCCCCTCCGCCCCACCGCCCAGCCGAAAACCAGGCATCCGTTGGGCGGCGGCGAAACCATCCTGCTGGTGGACGACGAAACCAGCCTGCGCGAGCTGGGACGGCAGTCCCTGGAGGGCATGGGCTACCGGGTGCTCACCGCCTCCAGCGGCGAGGAGGCCCTGGCCACCTACCAGGCCCGCGGCGCGGAAATCGACCTGGTGGTGCTGGACCTGGGCATGCCCGGCATGGGCGGCCACAAATGTCTCCAGGCCATCCTGGCCCTCAATCCCCGGGCCAAGGTGGTCATCGCCAG
The DNA here is from genome assembly GCA_020216625.1 of Desulfarculus sp. Lineage (GTDB taxonomy): Bacteria > Desulfobacterota > Desulfarculia > Desulfarculales > Desulfarculaceae > JACRDC01. The sequence goes on along the minus strand of JAIUYB010000494.1, from coordinate 190 downwards.
CGGATACTCGGCCAACGGCCAGGTGAAGCAATCCCTGGAATCCGGGGCGGCCGGCTACGTGGCCAAGCCATTCCGCCGGGTGGAATTGCTGCGCACCCTGCGGGGGGTGCTGGACGGGCGCTAGGCCCGCCCGCCCCCCGCCATCCCGCCCCAGCCGCCGCCGGCGCGGCCGGCAACGTCCGCTTCACCT
>JAIUYB010000493.1 GCA_020216625.1 Desulfarculus sp. | reverse complement strand
CCCAGAGCCACTGGCCGGCGTACCAGCCCCGGCGGCCGCCGATGCCGGCCAGGGCCGGCCAGACCGTCTCCGGCGGGGCGGCGATGACCGCCCGATAGCCCAGCTCCAGCACCGTTCCCCCGGCGTAGGGCGCGTCCTCGCAGGCCACCCACTCCGGCGGCCGCAGCTCGCCGGCATCCATCCAGCAGGTCTCCACCCGCTCCTGGGCCACCCGGTTCAGGGCGCGATGGATGGCCTGGCGGCAGGTGGAGAGTTGGCGGGGAATCAGCTCCCGGATGCGGCTGTCGCGGCAGACCACGCTGTGGCGCAAGCCCTCGGCCAGGGGCCGGGCGATGGCCGCCGGCACCGGGGTCACCAGGTGGATCCAGTAGCTGCTGAGCTTGGGGCTGAAAAAGGGGACCGGGATGATCAACCGGGGGCGCAGGCCGGCCTCCTGGGCGTAGATGGCGAACAGCTCGCGATAGCTCAGCACGTCCGGGCCGCCGATGTCCAGGGTCTGGCCCAACACCCCGGGGTGGTCCAGGCAGGCCAATAGATAGCCCAGCACGTCGTTGATGGCGATGGGCTGCACCAGGCTCTGGACCCAGGAGGGGGTGATCATCAGGGGCAGGCGCTCCACCAGGTAGCGCATGATCTCGAAGGAGGCGCTGCCCGAGCCCAGGATCATGGCCGCCCGCAGCCAGGTCAAAGGCGTCGGGCCGGCCGCCAGGATGTGGCCCACCTCGGCCCGGCTGGCCAGGTGGCGGCTGATTTGGTGGTCCGGGGGCACCAGGCCGCTCAGGTAGATGATCCGCTCCAACCCGGCGGCGGCGGCGGCCCCGGCCAGGTTGAGGGCGGCGGCCCGGTCGGCGGCGGCGAAGTCCTTGGTGGCCGGGTTCATGGAATGGACGAGGTAGTAGGCCGCGCGGCAGCCCTTCAGGGCCCGATGGAGGCTGGCGGCGTCCTGCACGTCGCCCTTCGCCAGCTCCAGGAGGGGATTACCGGCCCAGGGCCGGCAGGCCAGCTTGGCCGGGTTGCGCACCAGGGCCCGCACCCGGACCCCGGCCTCCAACAGACGCGGGGTCAGGCGTCCGCCCACGTAGCCGGTGGCCCCGGTGACCAGGACCGGCGCGGAGTTCATGTACTCGCCTCCCTCCCGGCGGCGGCGGGATTCGGCCCGCCCACCTTGCCCCCAGGCTCGCACGCGCCCGGGCGGGGGTCAAGCCCCCGGAGGGATGCCTACTTGATCAGGCCCTTGAGCGCGGCCCAGTCCAGGGCGGCCAACAAGCCCCTGGCCCGCTCCGGCGCGGCCTGGACCCGCACCACCAGGTTCTGGACCGTGGTGTGGGGGACGCCGGGTTTGGGGGTGAACTCCATGTACTGATGGTCGCCCTCGCGCATCAGTTTCCAGCCCGCGCCCAAGAATACCCAGCTATAGCCCTCGCGCCAGCCCAGGTGGGGGTTGTCCTCGCCCTCCTGGCGATAGACGGTCAGGCCGGCCACCGGCTGATCCTTGGCCACCCGGCCAATGAATTCCACCACCGCCGAGTTGACCAACAGCGACACCCCGGCCTCCACGTCCTTGACCTGGTGGCGTTTCAGCGCCGCCTGCAGCTCGGCGTCGCGCCGGCTCAGGACCTGGTTGATCTCGTCGTAGAGCTTGTCCATCTCGTCCTGGAGGCGGTTGACCGTGGCCATGTCCCCGCGCTCGATGGCCTGGGCCACCTGGGCGGCCAGGGCCTCCACCCGCTTCTCCTGGGCGGCGGTGGAGGGCTGGGCCATTTGCCGCTTCATCACCTCGGCCCCGGCCGCCACCTGGGCCTCCTGGGCCGCCCGGGCGCGGGCCTGGTCCTGCCAGCGGACGTGGTACTCCAGACCCATGGGATCCTCCTCGCTGCCATCGGCCACCTGGCGAGGGGTTTGGATCTGGGTGCGGCCGGTCTCGTCCCACCCCGGGGGCGGGCTGGCGGGCACGGCCTTGGCCAGGACCGCCATCACCTGGTTGTAGTAGGACTGCTCGGCCGGGGTGGCGGGGCGGGAAGGCCCGTCGGCCAGGGCCGGGGAGGAGGCCATCAGCAGGATGGCGGCCAGGGCCGCGCCGGCCAGGTGGGCCAGGCGGGCCAGGCCAGGCTTGGGAGAGGGGACGCGCATTTCCGGCTTCCTTCCGGCCACCCGGCCGGCGCGCAGTTGAAGCTCCTGGACGCGGTCGCCATCATCCTGGGCAGGCGGAGGGGCCGCTCCGGGCGCATTCTAGAACAAAGTCAGCCGAAAATGGAATACATTCGTGGGCCTAGCGGGGGGGAATCCGCACCCGGTGCTCGTCGAAATCGCCCTGGTCGGCCCCGGCGTGGCAGGCGGCGCAATTGGCCAGCGAGCCCACCCCCGGCCGGGAAAAGGCGTCGGCCGGAAGGTCGTCGTCCTGGTGCTTGTGCACCAGATAGGGCACCTGGCTGATCCGCAGGGGGGCCTGACCGCCCAGGCTGGCCATGATCTTGCCGGCCAGGCGCGCGCCGCAGCGCTCGGCGGCGTTGGCGGCCAGGTAATCCGCCAGCTCTTGCCGCCGGCCCGGCTCCAGGTCCACCTGCTCGCCGAAATGCTCCGGCAGTTTTTGCAGGATGGTCCGCCAGGAGGCGGAGGGCAGCAGAGCGGGCGGATAGGCGAAATGACAGGCCCCGCAATCGGCGCGGTAGGCCGGGTTGGTCACCGGCGGAAGGCAGTGCTTTCCCTCGCGCTGACCTTGGCGTTCACGGTGGTGGTGACCGGCCGGGGCGTCCACGGCCAACAGCAGCGCCAGCGCGGCCAGGCCAAGCGCGAACACTGAAAAACGGCGAAAGGACAT
>JAIUYB010000492.1 GCA_020216625.1 Desulfarculus sp. | reverse complement strand
GGCCCCAAGCACATCCCTCACGCGGTGATGCAGGCCTCGGCGGCGGCAGCGGCGGCGGCCGAGACCCTGGCCGAGGCCCGGGGCAGCCTGGCCCGGGTCCGCCAGTTCCCGCCCGAGCGCGACGTGCGTCAAGACTCGCCCCGGGTGGGGGTCTTCATCTGCCATTGCGGCAACAACATCGCTGGAGTGGTGGACGTCAAGGCCCTGGCCGATTACGCCGCCGGCCTGCCGGGCGTGGCCTATGTGGATCGCAACCTTTTCACCTGCTCCCAGGACACCCAGGAGCTGATCCAGCAGAAGATCGCCAACGAGGGCCTGAATCGCATCGTGGTGGCGGCCTGTTCGCCGCGCAGCCACGAGCCGCTGTTTCGGGAAACAATGAAGGCCTGCGGGCTCAACGAGCATCTGATCGAGATGGCCAACATCCGCAACCAGGCCAGTTGGGTCCACGCCGGCGAACCAGAGGCGGCCACGGCCAAGGCCAAGGACCTGGTGCGCATGGCGGTGGCCAAGGTGGTCCTGCTGGAGCCCCTGGCCCCGATGTCGGTGCCGGTGTGCCAAAGCGCCCTGGTGGTGGGCGGCGGAGTGGCGGGCATGAGCGCCGCTTTGGGCCTGAGCCGCCAGGGTTTCGCCGTTCACCTGGTCGAAAAGACCCCGCGCCTGGGCGGCAACGCCTTACACCTGTTTAAGACCTGGAAGAACGAGCCCATCCAAGCCTTCGTCGACCGTCTGGTCAGCGAGGTCAAGGCGGACCCCAACATCACCCTTCATCTGGGGCTCCAGGTCAGCCGGGCCGAGGGTTTCGTCGGCGGCTTCCGCACCACCATCGGCGAGGGACGCGACGCACGGGTGGTGGAGCACGGGGTGGGCATCGTGGCCACCGGCGGTCGGCCCTACCGGCCCGAGGAATACGCCTACGGTCAATCTCGCCGGGTCTTCACCGCCCTGGAGTTCGACAAGCTCCACCTGCTGGAGGACGAACGCATCCAGCATGGCCGGAACTTCGTCTTCATCCAGTGCGTGGGCAGCCGCGAGCCCCAGCGGCCCTATTGCTCGCGAGTCTGCTGCACCCATGCGGTGCAGGCGGCCATCGACCTCAAGCGCGAAGACCCCGAACGCATGGTCTTCATCCTCTACCGCGACCTGCGCACCTACGGCCAGCGCGAGGAGTTGTACCAGAAGGCCCGCGAGCTGGGGGTGATCTTCATCAACTACGACATGCACGCCAAGCCCCAAGTCCGGGTGCTCAGCGACGAGCGGTTGGAGGTCCTGGTCTGGGACCATGTCCTGCACCAGCCGTTCAGGCTCTCCGCCGACGTGTTGGTCCTGGCCACGGCCATCGTGCCCTATCCCGAGGCCGCCCGCCTGGCCTCGGTCTACAAGCTGCCCCAGGACTCCGATGGGTTCTTCCAGGAGGCCCACGTCAAGCTGCGGCCGGTGGATTTCTCCACCGACGGCCTGTTCATGGCCGGCCTGGCCCATTACCCCAAGCCAATCGAGGAGTCCATCAGCCAGGCCGGGGCGGCGGTGGCCCGGGCGGTGACGGTTTTGAGCAAGACCCGCATCGACCTTGATTCCATCAAGGCGGTGGTGGATCCGGTGCGCTGCGACGGCTGCGCCCTATGTCTGGATGTCTGCCCCTACCAGGCCATTAGCCTGGAGGAGCTGGGCGACGGCAAGCGCCGGGTGGCCATCAACCAGGCCCAGTGCAAGGGCTGTGGTTGCTGCATGGCCACCTGTCCCAAGCTGGGTGTGGACGTGGCCGGATTCAGTTATCGCCAACTGGCGGCCCAGGTGGCCGCGGCCCTGGCTTGACCGACAACCCGCGGGAGGAAGGAAACAGGCATGACCTTCGATCCCAAGATTCTGGCGTTCTCCTGCAACTGGTGCTCGTACGCGGCCGCCGACCTGGCCGGCACCTCGCGCCTGCAATACCCGCCGTCCCTGCGCATCGTGCGGGTGATGTGCTCGGGCATGGTCCATCCCAACCTGGTGGTGGAGGCTTTCCAAAAAGGGGCCGACGCCGTGATGGTGATGGGCTGACACCCCGGCGAATGTCATTACCTGGACGGTAATAAGAAAGCCGAGAATCGCCTAGCGGTGGTCGAGGAGATGATGAGCATGCTGGGGCTGGAGCCGGAGCGCTTCGCCCTGGTTTGGTGCTCCTCGGCCGAGGCCGACCGCTTCGTGGCCGCGGTGCGTGAGATGGACCAGAAGATCGAGCGCCTGGGTCCCTCGCCCTATCGCGTCCCCACCGTGCCCGAGGCGGGGGGGGAAGGAAAGGAGGCGGCCCCATGCCGGTGAGGGTGGCCGAGGAATGGCTGGGCTCCTGCTCTGGCTGCGAGATTTCGATCCTCAATCTGGGCGGAGCCTTGTTGGATCTCTTGCCCCGATTGGATTTCGTGCACATGCCGGTCCTGGTGGACCACAAGTATTTCGGCCCCACCGGGGTGGGCGACCCCCATCGCCTGGAGATTCCCCGCGCCGAGGTGGGCATCATCAGCGGTCACATCCGCAACACCGAGCACCTGGAGGTGGCGCGGACGATGCGGGAGCGCTGCCGGGTGCTGGTGGCGCTGGGCACCTGCGCCACCCATGGCGGCATCCCGGCGATGATCAACCAATTCGCCGACGCCGAGCTTTTCGAACGCTACTACCGCGGCAGCGAGACCACCGACCCGGCCCCGACTCCGGACGATCCGGTGCTGCCCGCCATGCTGCCCCGGGCCTACGCTCTCGAGGAGAAGGTCAAGGTGGACCTGAGCCTGCCCGGCTGCCCGCCCCATCCGGACCAGATCGCCGAGGCCATCGCCGCGCTGC
>JAIUYB010000491.1 GCA_020216625.1 Desulfarculus sp. | reverse complement strand
GAAGCGCCGGCGGAAGGCCTCGTCCGGGCAGCGGCAGACCCGGGCCATGGCCGCCTGGTCGAAGCGGCGCATCAGGTTGCCCACGAAGACCCAACTCGGCCCCACCTCGCCGGCGCCGGTGCCGCAGATCTTGCGCCCGTCCACCACCAGATCGTTCACCGGCTGGAACTCGGCCGCCACCCCCAGGCCCCGGTAGGCCGCCGCCACCGGCCCCAGGAACTGGCGATAGAAAACCTCCCGCCGCCGGGGCGCGGCCGGGTTGTCCGGGCTGATGACCAGTTGCCAGAAGGTCTGATCCGGGTCCAGGTAAACCGCTCCTCCGCCCACCTCCCGCCTAAAGACCGGCAGGCCCGCGGCCCGGCAATGATCCAGGTCCAGCTCCAGGCGGGCGTCCTGGTGATAGCCCAGGCAGACATAGGGCCGGTCCGGGGCGCACAACACCAGCGCCTCGCGGCCCAACTCGGCCAAGGCGTGATAGACCAACTGGCTGTGCTCCCAGGCCACCCGGCCCAGGTCGTAAAGCAGCATAAGTTAGATTCCGGGGGATGTCTGGGGAAACCCTTCTTGGGGAAAAGGGTTTGCCCAGGCCCCTTCCCCAAAACTCTTGGCGCGAAACAGCGAGGCTGTTTCGCTCGGCTTATCTATCACCCCCATGAAAACCCGAGGCGAAACGGCGTCTGCCGTTTCGCCCGCGGTTTTTTGGAGGGGGGTCCGGGGGAAACCTTTTGTCCACAAAAGGTCCCCCCCGTTCCTAATCTTCTTCCACGTCCAGGGCCTTGCGCACCAGTTGGCTGATGTCCATGACCTTGAGCGGCACCTCGTTGCGCCGGCAGTAGGTGGCCATGGTGCGCACGCATTGCTGGCAGGAGGTGATGATGGCCTCGGCCCCGGTGGCCAGGGCCATGTCGATCTTCTGCTTGGCGATGCCCTTGTTCAGCTCCTGGTCGATCATTTCCAGGTTGCCGCCGCCCCCGCAGCAGAGGCACTGCTCGCGGTTGCGCTCCATCTCCACCAGCTCCACCCCCGGGATGGCCTTGATCACCGCCCGGGGGGCGTCGAACTCGCGGCTGCCCCGGCCCAGGTCGCAGGGATCGTGGTAGGTGACCTTCAGGTTCAACCGCTTGAGGGGCAGCTTGCCGGCCCGGATCAGCCGCTCGAGGAACTGGGTGGAGTGATAAAGCTCCAGGCCCTCGGCGTGATAGTGCTCGCGCCACATCATGTAGCAGGAGGGGCAGGCGAAGATCACGCCCTTGGCCTTCTTCTCGCGCACCGCGGCCAGGTTGTGGGCGATGATTCCGGTGGTGGCGTCCTTGAGGCCCGCGCCCAGCAGCGGGAAGCCGCAGCACCATTCCTCCTCGCCCAGGAGGGTGAAGTCCACCTGGCCGGCCTGGAGCACCTGGGCCAGGTTCACCGGCACCTGCTGGGCCAGGGGAAAGAAGGCGGCCACGCAGCCGGTGAAGTAGACCCACTGGGCCTGGTCCTTGATCAGCCCGTCCTCGGGCTCCTCGTCCAGGTCCTCCACCCAGTCGGCCCGCTCGGAGTTGTCCTCGTTGAAGACGTTGTGGCTTTCTTCCAGGTTGTCCCGGATCAGGTTGATCTTCTCGGGATAGTGCTGGTTCTGCACCAGCTCCTGACGCAGGGTCAGCCACATCTCCTTGAGCTGGATCCCGGCCGGGCAGACCTCCTGGCAGTTGCCGCACAGGGTGCAACGATAGACCGTCTCGGAGAAGCGTTTCCAGTCCTCGTCGCTGGGCGGTTTCTGGCCAAAGAGCCGGCGCAGGACCCCGCCGCGTCCCTTGAAGGCCTGGCGCATCCAGGCCAGGCGGTGCACGCCGGAGAGCTGGCCGTCTTGGGCCGCCTCGACCGCCGGACAGATGTCGGCGCAGGCCTGGCAGCCGGTGCAGGCGTCCAGCTCCAGGAGCTGCTTGCGGGTGTAGAGGGTGTTGGCCACGTCTTCACCTTCTCCGGATCATTTGCGGAGCCGTGCCGGAGTCGAGCCGGAAGGCTTCGGACGCGGTTGTCGCGCCGTCCGTCCCCCCGCGCCCCGCCCGGTTGGGATCGGGTCCGCGCCGCCGGCATCGCCCGGGGCGCGGGCCCAGGGGGCTACTTCTTGTCGGCGTACTTGTCCACCTCGGCCGCCATCCATTTCTGGAGGGCCTCGGCGCCGTGGATCAGGTCGCCCAGCTCGCTGGTGTCGGCGGCCTTGATGCGGTACATCCAGCCCGCGCCGTAGCAGTCCTGGTTGATGAGGTTGGGCTTGGACTCCAGGGCCTCGTTGACCGCGATCAGCTCGCCGTTGACCGGGCTGTTGACCTTGCCCAGCCACTTGCCGCTCTCCACCTTGGCCAGCTTGCCGCCTTTTTTCAGCTTCTTGCCCTCGTCGGGGAGCTGCACGAAGACGATGTCGCCGGCCAGCTTCTGGGCGAAGTCGTCCATGCCCATCACCAGCTCGCCGCCCTCCACCCGGACCCAGAAGTGGTTCTCGTCGTAGTAGAGGTCCTCGGGCATGTTGTAGCCTTGGATGTTCATCACTGCCTCCTCATCGTACCGTTAACCATGGGCTGGTTCGTTCCAACATGTTGAATAAGCCGGGGTTTTACTCGCCATCGTCCGCCCAGGGTACCAGGTCCGGCCCGCGAAGGCCAGCACCCCGGCGAAAACCCGCCCCGGCCGCGCCGTTAGGCGTCCTCCAGCAGCTCGTTGATGAACTGGGCGGTGGTCATGATGCGGAACTTCTGCCGCCGCAGCTTGGCGTTGGCCAGGTTGTGCACGCAGGAGTTGCATTCGGTCAAAAGGATCTGGGCCCCGCTGGCCTCCACCTC
>JAIUYB010000490.1 GCA_020216625.1 Desulfarculus sp. | reverse complement strand
GCGCCTTCCTGGCCGCCTGCGCACAAATGGGGCAGGGCCGGGGCTATGGCCTGGCCAATCTCCAGGCCGCCCGAGAGCGCCACCCCCAGGCCGCGGCCCTGGGCTACTCGCGCAAGGCCCTTTACGCCGACGCGGTGGCCCTGAGCCGGGCCGGGGTGGACGGGTTGCTGCAAAAGCCTTTGGGCGACGATGACGAGGCCATCGCCAGGGCCACCCGGGACGCGGCTCCGGAATTGGCCGCGGCCTGCTACGCGGCCGTGGACCGCCGTCTGGCCCTGCTGGGCGGGGCCCTGGCCGCCCGATTGTGCGGCGAAGGCGTCAGCCTGAACCTGGCCGAGGCGCTGGAAGAGGCCATCCGGCATCTCGACCATGAATTGGCTGGCCAACCGGAACAAGAGCGGTCGGAGGTTCATCAGGCGTTGCTGGATTTGCGCCTGGAGGAGCTGGGACTGTCCTCGACCGACCTGGCCCTGGTGCTGGCTCTGCGGGAATGGTTGGGCCAGGTCTAAGACCGCGGAACCGCGCCCTGGCTTGACAGCCCCCCCTGGGGTGGTTATTTTTTGTCAGCACTTGCAAACAATGAGTGCCAGAGGGGGTAACCTGCGGTGGCAAAAGGGCTTTCAGAACGAGAGAAGCTGATCCTCTCGGCCGTCATCGCCACCTACATCAACGGCGCCGAGCCAGTGGGCTCGCGCACCATAAGCAAACTGAAAAGCGTCAACGTCAGCCCGGCCACCATTCGCAACGTGATGTCCGACCTGGAGGAGATGGGCTACCTGAGCCAGCCCCACGTTTCCGCCGGTCGGGTGCCCACCCCCCAGGGCCTTCGCTTTTATGTGGAATCCATCCTGGAGGTGCGGGAGCTGGATGAACGAGCCAAGGCCAGCATCCGGGCTGGGTTCCAGGGCCGCCAGGAGTTGGAGGTCCGCGAGGTGCTCAAGACCACCGGTCGCCTGCTTTCGGCCGCCAGCCAGCAGGCGGCGGTGGTCTCGTCTCCCAATCCGGAGCAGGAGGTGTTCCGCCGCATGGAGTTCGTGCTCCTGCGGCCGGGACTGATCCTGGTGGTGCTGGTGGCCAAGAGCGGCGGGGTCCAAAACCGGATCATCGAGGCCGAGGCCGAGCTTGGCCAGGAAGACCTGGATAAGTTCACCCGGTACTTGAATGAGCTCTTGGCCGACCTTACCTTGAATGAAGTCCGCGAACGCCTGGAGCGGGAAATGGCCCGGGAGAAGGTGCGCTTCGACCGGGTGCTGGGCCGGGCCCTGCGCCTGGGCCAGCAGGCACTGCCCTGGGGAGAGTCGGGCGACGTTTTCGTGGAGGGGCGCACCAACTTGCTGGGCGCTCCGGAGTTCAGCGACATGGCCCGGCTCAAGGCCATCTTCGAGGCCTTCGAGGAGCGTTCCACCCTGTTGCGGCTCCTGGAGCGCTCCCTCAGCGCGCCGGGGGTGCAAATTCTGATGGGGGTGGAGGCCGAGGTGGCCGGGCTGGCGGGTTTGACCGCGGTCACCGCCTCCTATGGCGGGGATGACCAGCCGGCGGGAGCTTTGGGGGTGATCGGACCGGCCCGCATGGATTATTCTAAAATCATCCCCATCGTGGATTACACCGCGCGGTTGGTCAGTCAAATCTTGGGAGCCCGGGACTGACACCCGCGCGTTTGGCGACAGGAGAGGTTTTGTGAGCCAGGCAGATAAACCGGCCAGCCCCACTGGCGAGACCCCGGAGGCCCCCGTTGCCGACCCCGTGGCCGAGCTGACGGCCGAACGCGACGAGCTGAAGGACCGCCTGCTCAGGCTGATGGCCGAGACCGATAATTTCAAGAAACGCACCGAGCGCGACAAGGCCGAGTTCCTGCGCCGGGCCAACGAGGGCATCGTCAGGGATCTGTTACCGGTGGTGGACAACCTGGAGCGGGCCCTGGCCCACGCCAGCGAGGCCGACCTGCAGGGCCCCCTGGGCCAGGGTGTGTCCCTGGTGTTGCAGGAGCTGGTGAAAACCCTGGAGCGACACGGCCTGGAGCCGGTGGCGGCCCTGGGCCAGCCCTTCAATCCCGAGCTGCACGAGGCCATGCTCCAGCAAGAGGACCTGGAAGCCGAGGAGAACACGGTCCTCAGCGAGCTGGCCAAGGGCTATGTCTTCCAGGACCGGCTGCTGCGGCCGGCCATGGTGGTGGTGAGCAAACGTCCGGCGCCTGCCGAGGACGAAGGCGCCGAGGTGAAGATCACGATCAGTTGAGCGTCGGGCGGCGATCCGGCACGCTCCTTCCTTTCCTTGCGGAGGCAGGTTAGAAAATGGGTAAAATCATCGGCATCGACCTGGGCACCACCAACTCCTGCGTGGCCATCATGGAGGGCGGCGAGCCCAAGGTGCTCACCAACCAGGAGGGCAGCCGCACCACCCCCAGCGTGGTGGCCATCACCGACAGCGGCGAGCGGCTGGTGGGCCAGGTGGCCAAGCGCCAGGCCATCACCAACCCGCGCAACACCGTATTCGCGGTCAAGCGTCTGATCGGCCGCAAGTTTGGCTCCAAGGAGGTCCAGGAGGACGTCGGCATCCTGCCCTACAAGGTCGTGCAGGCCAGCAATGGCGACGCCCATATCGAGGTCCAAGGCAAGGAATACTCCCCGGCCCAGATCAGCTCCATGATTCTGGGCAAGATGAAGCAGACCGCCGAGGACTTTTTGGGCGAGAAGATCGAGGACGCGGTCATCACCGTCCCGGCTTACTTCAACGACAGCCAGCGCCAGGCCACCAAGGACGCCGGCCGCATCGCCGGTCTGAATGTGCTGCGCATCATCAACGAGCCCACGGCCGCGGCCCTGGCCTATGGCCT
>JAIUYB010000489.1 GCA_020216625.1 Desulfarculus sp. | reverse complement strand
CCGCCACCCCCACCTCGCCCACGCTCACCGCCTGGAGCCAGACCCGGGGGCCGGGGCCGGCCGGGGCCAGTTCGCGGGCGATGCCCAGACGATGGCCGATCTGGTCCCAGCGCCCGGCCAGACCCAGACCCAGGCGGGCCACGGGCAGGGCCAGGGCGGCGGCGGCGCATCCGGCCAGGTTGTAGATCGCCAGGGCGGGATTCATGGGCCAGGTCCGGTCCACGCTCCGGAGGGTTTCCGGTCGGGGGTGAGGGTTCAAGGCTATATAGCCGCCCGGAGCGGGGGCGTCAAGCCGGGGTGGGGGCCAGACCGGGTTTCGCGGCGCGCCGCTGAACTCGGCTCCAGGGATTTCCAGGGCTTGCCGACCGCCAACCCGCCGGTTTGGTCATTGCGGCCGCAGCGAAGCAATCCCTTGGAGTTTCAAGAGATCACCACCTCGCGGGGCCTCGCGCTGACCAGACCAGGCAAGCGAAGGGTGGCGCGCCCTACTCCGACACCCGCACCAGGACCTTGAGCGCCCCAGGACGGCGGGCGTGGTCCAGGGCGGCGGCCAGCTCCTCCAGGGGGTATTCGGCCTGGATCAGAGGCTCCACCTCGACCCAGCGGTTTTTCAGGTGATCCAGGGCCAGGCCGATATCCCCGCAGCGGCTGCCCACCAGGCTGATTTCATTCACCACCAGCCGGGCCAGGTCCAGTTGCGAGGGTTCATGGCTGGTGGTCTTGGCCACGATGGTCCCCTCGGGCCGCACCAGCTCCAGGGCCAGGCCCAGGCCCTGGGGCCGGCCGGTGGCCTCCACCACCAGGTCGAAGCCGCCCAGCTCCCGGGCCAGCTCGGTCAGGTCCGGGCCGTCGGCCAGGATGGCCCGCACCCCCTGGGCCATGGCCAGGTCCAGCTTGGCCTGGTGGCGGCCGGCCAGGAGCAGGCCCGGAACCTGGTGGCGCAGGCCCAGGGCGCAGAGCAGGCCCAGCTTGCCATCGCCCAGGATCAGAACCTTCATCCCGGCGGTGAGGTGGAGCTGCTGGCCGATCTCCAGGGCCGCGGCCAGGGGCTCGGCCAGGGTGGCGGCCCGGGCCGGCACGCCCTCCGGCACCCGGCGCAGGTTGGCCAGGGGGGCCAGGACGTACTGGGCCAGGGCCCCGTCCCAGCCCTTGATGCCCAGGGCCACCCGGTCCGGACAGTGGCGGGGGTCGCCGGCCAGGCAGCGGGGGCAGGTTCCGCAGCCCTGGTTGATCTCGGCCGTGACCAGGCGGCGCACCAGATTGGGACGGCCCGGGGCCTCTTCCACCACCCCGGTCAGTTCGTGCCCCGGCACCCCGGCGAAATGGTAATAGCCGGCCAGCAGTTCCAGATCGGTGTTGCAGACGCCGCAGTAGCGCACCCGCACCAGGGCCTGTCCCGGGGCCGGAGCCGGAACCGGGCGCTGGATCAGGCTGACGCGTCCCTCGGCGAACCAGGCCGCCAGCATCTGCCGTTGGTGGCTGGCCATCAGTTGCCGCCTTCCGCCAAGAGGGTCACTATCACCGAGTTGGTGAGGATTTTCTTGAGCAGGAGATGATAGACCTTGCCGTCCAGGCGGAAGCGGGCGTCGCCGCCCGGGGCCAGGCGGGTGGACCCCTCCTGGCCGCCCAGGACCTTGACCCTGAGCAGGGCCGCCTCGCGCTCCGGGGCGATGCCCTCCAGGGTCACCACCAGGCGTCCGCCCAGCAACAGGGCCGCCTCGCCGCGGTGGATCACCCGGCTGGCCGGCCCCTCGGCCTCGCCCTCCTCGGAGCCCGGCGCGGCGGTCTTGGCCGCCAGGCGGGCCTCGGCCTCGTTCAGGCGCTGCTCCAGGCGTTGATTCTCCTGGGCCAGGCGGTTGGCCCGGTTGGCCTCCAGCGAGGCGGCCAGACGGGCGTCGTTGAGATCCGGGGCCAGGCGGTGGTCGGCCAGCTCATAGCCCAGGCCCAGGAGCAGGGCCGCCAGGACCAGGGTGGCCAGCCAGGCCCCGGCCGGCCGCCGCCAGAATCCCATGGTCATGCCTCCACCTCCTGACTCCGCTGGTTGGCGGCGCGGCAACCCAACCTCGACCAGAGCCTAACCGGCCTCGGGGGCCGGGGTCAATCCCGGGGCGGACCCCACAGCCGGCCAAGGGCCCGCAGCGAGGCCCAGAGATCGCCCTCGCGGTGGGGCTCCAGGGTCAGGATGGGCCGGAAGGGCAAGGCGTCCAGGCCCTGGCGCAAAAAAGCCCAGTCCACCACCCCGGCCCCGGGGGGCAGGTGGTCGTCGGAGCCGCCGGGGTTGTCGTGCAGGTGCATCTCCAGCAGGTGGGGCATGAGCGCACCCCACCACACCGGCAGCCGGGCCTGGGCGAAGGCCAGGACGTGGCCCACGTCCAGGCAGAAGCCCACCAGGCCCGGCGCGGTTTTTTCGGCCAGGGCGCGTTGCATGACCAGCAGGGGGGCCGGCTCGGGCTCGAAGGTGTTCTCCAGCGCCAGGCGACAGCCGAAGCTGGCCAGAAGCTCCAGGAAGGGCGCCAGGTTGTCGGCCAGGCGCTGGGCGTAGTCGGTCTCCGGACGGTGGAGACGTCCGTCGTAACCGGTGTGCATGACAGCCTGCACCGCCCCCAGCCGCCGCGCCCATTGCCCGGCCTGCATCAACCGCCCCCGGGCCAGCTCGCGCACCTTGGGGTCCGGGCTGCCGGGGGTCAGGTCGCCGAAGGGCAGGTGCACCGTCACCCGGCGGTCGGCCAGCAGGGCCGCGGCCTGATCCAGGTCCGCCTCACCCAGCCCGTCCAGGGCCAGGAAATCCAGCCCCACCTCCAGGTTGAGCCGAGGGACGGCCTCGGCAAGGTTGCGGTGGCGGCCCA
>JAIUYB010000488.1 GCA_020216625.1 Desulfarculus sp. | reverse complement strand
GGGGCGGCCCCGCCTATGTACCCCGACCCGGCCGCGGGCGCAAGCCCCGCCGCGCCCGGACTCCGGGTCCGCCCTGGGCGGCGGCGCGGGCTTGGGGTAGACTTTTCCACGCGCGGCCAGGTCGGCCGCGCGTTGGCGTCTGGAGTGGCGGTGGACGATTCCCAATACGACAAGCGGGGCGTGCTCCTGGCGGTGGCGGCCTTTGCCTGGTGGGGTCTGGTGCCCATCTATTTCAAGTCCGTGGCTGGAGTTAGCCCCCTGGAGGTTCTGGCCCACCGGGTGCTGTGGTCGGCCCCCCTGGCCGGGCTGCTGCTGGCCCTGCAGGGCGGGGGCTTCGCCGGTCTCTGGCGCGGTCTGGCCCGGGCCGGGGTGTTGCGGACCTTGGCGCTTTCCTCGCTGCTCATCGCCGGCAACTGGCTGTTGTTCATCCACGCCGTGGACAGCGGCCAGCTTCTGCAATCCAGTCTGGGCTATTTCGTCGCCCCCCTGGTCAACGTGTTGCTGGGCATGGCCTTTTTGGGCGAACGCCCCGGCCGCTGGCAGTGGGTGGCCCTGGGCCTGGCCGGATTGGGCACCCTGAACCTGATCCTGCGCCAGGACGGCCCACCCTGGATCGCCCTGACCCTGGCGGGTTCCTTCAGCCTCTACGGCCTGTTACGCAAGCGGGTGGCCATAGAGTCGGTGGCGGGGCTGTTCATCGAAACCCTGCTCCTGGCCCCGCTGTCCCTGGCCTGGCTGGGCTACGAGGCCTGGCGGGGCGGCCTGGTCTTCGGCCACGGCGGCGGGGGGCCGAGCCTGTTGCTGATGGCGGCGGGGGTGATCACCACCCTGCCCCTGATCTGGTTCACGGCCGGGGCCCGGCGCATCCCGCTCTACGTGCTGGGCGTCTGCCAGTACATCGCCCCCAGCCTGCAATTCCTGCTGGCGGTCTGGGTCTACGGCGAGCCCTTCACCACCGTCCAGCTCACCACCTTCGCCCTGGTCTGGACCGGCCTGGCGGTCTTTGTCTTGGCCGGGCTGCCGGTCTGGGGACCGGCCCGGTCCAGGCGGCGGGCGGGATAAATCCCGGCTTTCCAACCATCCGTTTCGACAAACTCTTTGACCTGGCTTACCGCTTGGTCTAATAATCCCCAAGGCATAGTTCCAAATTACCAGGTCCGCGCGCGACGGGATGCGAAAGAGCCATGACCGAGCTTTTGCTCAACGCCATCCTGAACCTTTTCGCCCTCTCCGCCGCCCGGCTCCCGGCCTCGGCGCGGGCCAAGGTGGGCGCGGCCCTGGAGCGCTATCTGCGCCGCCACCTGCGCCTGGCCCAGCCCCAGGTCTACCTCGAACTTTTCGCCACCGCCCTGGAGCTGCACCAGGAGCGGGAACCCGCGGCGCTGCTGAGTCAAGCCGCCGCCGTGGCCGTCAATCTGCGGACCAAGCTTCCCCGCCTGGAGCAGTACGTCCTACTGCTGCGCCTGCTGGAGCTGGAAGCGGCCCTGGAGGTGGGCGCGGACGACTCCGGCCTGATCCCGGCCGTGGCCGCCAGCCTGGAGATCCCCCTCGCCGAAGTGGCCCGAATCCAGCTCCTCTGCCGCCCGCCCTGGCCATTCACGGAGCTGGACCAGCGCTTTCTGCTGCCCGATCCCGGCGATCTGCCCCCGGACCTGGCCTGCCGCCGCCTGCTCCGCCCCGGATTCCAGGGCCGCTTCTGCGTGCTGCTGCTGGCCGAGGTCCAGGCCCTGTGCCTGGCGGTGGCCCCGGGGCCGGAGCTGACCCTGGACTCCATCCCCCTGGACCCGGGCCTGCACCTGCTGCCTCCGGGGGCGGTGCTGCGCGACGGCCGGGGCGAGCGGATCTACCAGGCCGAGATCGCCGCCGGCCTGGCCGGGGCCGGGTCCAAGACCCCGCCCATCGTCTTCCGGGGCGAGCGGGTCGATTTCCGCTCTCCGGGCAGCGACATCGGTCTGCACGAGTTCAGCTTCCAGGCCCGGGGCGGCCAGCTGGTGGGGGTGATGGGCGGCAGCGGGGCGGGCAAGTCCACCCTGCTGGGCATCCTCAACGGCCAACGCCGGCCGGACTCCGGCCGGGTGCTGGTCAACGGGGTGGACCTGCACCGCCAATCCGGGGAGCTGGAGGGCGTCATCGGCTATGTGCCCCAGGACGACCTGCTCTTCGACGACCTGACCGTCTTCGACAACCTCTATTTCGCCGCCTGCCTCTGCCTGGCCCAGCTCTCCCCGGAGCAGCGCGCCCGGCGGGTGGAGGCGGTGTTGGCCGAGCTGAACCAGCTGGATATCCGCGACCTCAAGGTGGGCTCGCCCCTGGACAAGACCATCAGCGGCGGCCAGCGCAAGCGCCTTAACATCGCCCTGGAGCTGATCCGCGAGCCGGCCATCCTGTTCGTGGACGAACCCACCAGCGGGCTCAGCTCGGCGGATTCCGAAAACGTTATGACCCTGCTCAAGGCCCAGGCCGGCCAGGGCCGGCTGGTGATCGTGGTCATCCACCAGCCCAGCTCACGCATCTACAAGATGTTCGACGCCCTCTGGCTGCTGGACCGGGGCGGGCGGCCGATCTTCACCGGCAATCCCCTGGACGCCCTGGTCTATTTCCGCCAGGCCGCCAGCGCCGCCGGCCAGGAGGAATACGCCTGCCCCCACTGCGGCCAGGTCAACCCCGAGCAGCTTTTCGAGATCATCGAGGAGCGGGCGGTGGACGACCAGGGCCGCTACACCGACCAGCGCCGGGTCTCGCCCCAGCAGTGGCACCAGCGCCACCTGGACCGTCCCGGCCCGCCCCAGCCCCCGGAGGCGGAGGCCGTCGGCCCGCCCGAGCGGCGCTTGTGGCGGCCCGGGGCCG
>JAIUYB010000487.1 GCA_020216625.1 Desulfarculus sp. | reverse complement strand
TCGGGCAGGCGGCTGTCGGCGTGGAGAAAGAGCAGCGTCCCGCCCCGGGCCAGGGCCGCGCCCAGGTTCTGCTGCCGGGCCCGGCCCCGGAAGCCGGCCAGGGCCAGGGCCCCAGCCTCCCGTGCCACCGCCAGGCTCTGGTCGCGGCTGCCGCCATCCACCACGATCACCTCCACTCCTGGTCCGGCGGCGCTGGCGATGGCCTCCGGCAGGTTGGCGGCCTCGTCGAGGGCCGGGATAACCACCGAGATCGACTCCGGCGCGGGGGGGGGCCGGGGCAGGGGGGGGGGGGAGACGAGCCGGGGCAGGTCTTCGGGCCGGTCCAGGTCGGCAAGCTCTGGCAAAAGGGCCACCCTTAGGCCCAACTCACCGGCCCGGTTCAGGGTTTGGCGCAGGACCCGGTCGCTGCCCCAGGCGATGCCCCGGAAAATCTCCGGGGCCGGACGGCGCAGGCCCACCAGGTAGTAGCCGCCGTCCTGGGCCGGGCCCAGCACCAGGTCGTGATCGGCCAAGACGGCAAATGCCTGCTCCAGGATCTCCGCGGTCAGGCCAGGGCAGTCGGAGCCGATCAGGACCGCCCGCTCCTCCCCCTCGGCCAGGGCCCTGGTCAAGGCCAAGTCCATGCGCCGACCCAGGTCGCCGGAATCCTGCGGACGGATCAGGGGGGCCAGGCCCAGCCAGCGCCGGAAGGCGGCCGGGTCCGCGCCCTCGCCGCGCAACTCCAGGCGCGTCAGGTGTCGCTGGATGAGCTCCAGGGCGCGGGCCAACGTCCCTTAGGTCAGGCGGCGCTGGACCTCGGCCGCGCCGGCCGGGCCCAGGGCCGGGATCAGCCGGGTCTTGGCCCGGCCCGGCTGGGGCCAGCGCGTGAAAACGATCAGGCGCATGGCGGGTGGAGTCACCGGCCTGGCCTATCTCCGCCAGGCCAGCCAGCGGGTCAGCCACCTGGACGCCCCCGGGGTCAGGCGACGGCGGTTGAAGGCGTCGGCCGCCTTTTTGACCGCCTCGGCCGTGGTGGGATAGGGCTGCACCAGGTTGGCGATGGCTTTCAGGCCGATGCCGGACTGGATGGCCAGGGTGAGTTGGCCAATGCTCTCCCCGGCATGGGGGGCCACCAGGGTCGCGCCCAGGATGGCGTCGGTCCCGGCCCTGACCAGGATCTTGAGCAGGCCCTCGGAGCGGCCCTCCAAGAGCGCCCGGTCCACCGCGCTCAGGTCCACCCGGATAGTCTGGTGGGCGATGCCCTGCCGCGCGGCCTCGTCCGGCGTCAGCCCGCAGTGGGCCACCTCCGGGTCGGTGTAGGTGCACCAGGGCACGATGACCCGGCTGAGCCGGGCGCGGCCGGCGAATAGCGCGTTGCGCAAGGCGATGCGAGCGCTCATATCGGCCATGTGGGTGAACTTGGCCTCGAGGCAGACGTCGCCGGCGGCGAAAATGTCCGGGTTGCTGGTGCGTAGGAAGTCGTCCACCTTCACCCCGGTCTTGGCCTCGGCCTCCACCCCGGCCGCCTCCAGCCCAAGGCCCTCCAGGTTGGGCAAGCGTCCCGCCCCCACCAGGATCTCATCCACCGCCACCGCCTCGGCTTGGCCGTCGCGCGCCAGGTGGATGATTTTTTCCCCGCCCCGGACCTCCACCAGGGTCACGTTGGTGGATAGCCGCAGGTCCACCCCGTCGGCCACCAGCGCCGCCTCCACCACCGCGGCCAGGTCCGGGTCCTCCCGGGTCATGATCTGGCCGGAGCGGCCCACCATCAGCACCCGGCTCCCCAGGCGGGCCATGGCCTGGGCCAGCTCACAGGCCAAGGGGCCGGTTCCCAGGACCGCCAGGCGGGAAGGCCGAACGGTGAGGTTGAAGAAGGTCTGGTTGGTGAGATAGCCAGCCTCCTCGAGCCCTGGGAAGGGCAGGCCGGCCGGATGGGAGCCGGTGGCGATGATCGCCGTGGCGAAGGCCAGGCGTTGGCCGTCCACCTCCAGGGTGTGGCGGTCCAGAAAACGCCCTTGGTCCAGGAACACGTCCCCGCCCAGGTCGCGCAGGCGCTGGGCCGAGTCGTGCACCGCGATCTGGGCGCGCAGGCCTCGCACCCGGGCCATGGCCGCGGCGAAGTCGGGGGGGGTGTCGTCAGCCAGGCGCACCAGGCCCAGCGCCGCCGCCCGGCGGGCCTCGGCGGCCAGGCGGGCGGAATGCAAGAGGGCCTTGCTGGGCACGCACCCGCTGTTCAGGCAATCGCCGCCCAGGAGATTCCGCTCCACCAAGGCCACCCGCGCCCCCAGACCGGCCCCGCCGGCCGCGCAAACCAGGCCGGCGGCGCCGCCACCCACTACCACCAAATTGTAGCGTCCGGCCGGGGTGGGGTTGATCCAATCCGCCGGGTGGGCCAGATCCAGGAGGGCCTGGTTGGCCGCGTCCAGGGGCGTCAGGGGCGGGTCGGGGTTCATGGCTGGCTCCCGGGAGTGGTGGGCTGGTTCTGGGCCGGATCGTTCTCCGGCCCCAGGCGGCGGCGGGCTCGGCGGATGAGCAGGGTCAGAAGCATCGCCATGGCCGCCGCCACCGCGACCAGGGCCCAAGGCACGCGGCCCTGGGCCAGGCCGGTGAACAGGGCGTCGAAGCCCACAACGTAGAGCACGGTGCCGGGCAACATGCACAGCCAGGAGTAGAGCAGGTAGGTGCCAAAGGGCACCCTGGTCAATCCGAAGCCGAAATTGAGCAGGTTGAAGGGAAACAGGGGCACCAGCCGGGTGATGGCCACCACCACCGCCCCCTGGCGCTGGACCATGGCGTCCAAACGCTGGAAGCGATGATTGCCGGCCAGCCAGGCCTCGACGCTCTTGCGGGCGAAGTGGCGCGCGGCCAGA
>JAIUYB010000486.1 GCA_020216625.1 Desulfarculus sp. | reverse complement strand
GGGTCGAAGCCTCGGCCCAGCACGTCGGCCATGGCCTCCAGCGCGGTGGCGCCCTCGTTGTCGCGCACCCCGGGCTTGAGCCCCACCCACAGGGCCCAGTCGAACTCCGGCAACACCTGGCCAGCCAGGGGCAGGAAGGAGCCCACCTCGGTCACGGGGTTGGTGAAGATCCGCTCCCGCACCCGCTCCAGCTCGGCGGTGGTGAGCTTGGTGTCGAAGGTGAGCACCCTCAAGACCCGCGCCCGCTCCAGGTTCAGGCCCAGATAGGCCCGGGCCCGGGCCACGAGGCCCCGGCCGGCGGGGTCGTTGAGTTCCGGTTTCAGTCCGATTTCCAGCCGCTCGGGCATCGCATCCATCCGCGCGCGTTGAGGCGTCCCAGGAAGCCTAGATCATAGCAAGCCCCGGGGGTTGGGGCAAGGCCGGGGCGGGAGGGGCCGCCAGCCGCCGTGGCCGGGGAGGCGGGGCGAGTCATCAAGAAATTTGGGCCTTGCCGTCGGCTTGGGTTATACTGCCGGGGTCGGGCCGGCGTGTTGGGGCCAACGCGTCCGGGAACGGCGTGGTTTTTCCGTTCGCTCCGAGCCGCGAGGGCCATGCGCGATTTTTGGCGAAAATGCAGGGACCGGGTGCGCCGCCACCTGCCGGTGCTGGTGGTGACCACCCTGCTGACCCTGTTGCTGATCATCTACCTGGCCAACTCCATCTTCATCTCGGTCAAGCCCGGCGAGGCCGGGGTGCTCTGGCTGCGCTTCTTTGGCGGCACGGTCATCGACCGGGTATACGGCGAGGGGATGCATTTCATCTTTCCCTGGGACCGGATGTACGTCTACAATGTGCGCATCCAGGAGGCCGACCGCGAATTCGACGTGTTGACCAAAAACGGTCTCCAGGTCCGCATCTCCATCTCCATCCGTTATTATCCCGAATACGCCCTGCTGGCGGCGCTGCACCAGAAAGTTGGCCCGGACTATGCCAACAAGATCATCGTGCCCACGGTGGAGGCGGTGCTGCGCGAGGTGGTGGGCCGCCTGGACGCCGAGGAGGTCTACACCACCAACTCCCTGATCGTGAAGTCGATCAACGAGGCCATCGAACAGGTGGCCCGGCGGTTTTTGAACATCGACGCGGTGCTGATCACCCGGGTGGAGCTGCCCGAGAGCGTGCAGAACGTCATCCAGTACAAGATCGAGCAGTTCCACCGCGCCGAGGCCTATCAGTACATCCTGGCTCGGGAGACCAAGGAGGCCGAGCGCCGGCGCATCGAGGCCGAGGGCCTGGCCCGCTACAACCAGATCCTGTCCGTCACCCTGACCCCGGACCTGCTGCGCTATCGCGGCATCCAGGCCACCGAGCAACTGGCGACATCCGACAACGCCAAGACCGTGGTGGTGGGAGCGGGCAAGGACGGCCTGCCCCTGATCCTGGGCGGGGACCGTTGAGGCCGCCCATGGGTGGCTCCCACCGCGACACCCCTGCGCCAGCCTCCGTCCGGTCCGGCCGCCCGGCCTGGTTCCGGGGGCCGTGGCCGATCCTGGCCCTCCTGGCGCAGCTGGCCATCCTGGCAGGATTGGCCGGCTGCCAGAATTACCAAGGAAACGCCGAGGAGAGGGTGCGCCATGCCATGTCGGGCCGGGGTCCGGTGGTGGTGGCGGTGGTCTCCTCCTCCAGCATCCCCAACCTGATCGCCGAGGGGGCGCAGTTAGCCGCCAAGCAGATCAACGACCGCGGCGGCGTCCTGGGAGGCCGCCGGCTGGAGCTGATCCACCTGGACGATCAAGGGCGCCTGCCGGTGGCCGAGCAGATCGCCCGCCGCCTGGCGGGGCAAAAGGAAGTGGTGGCGGTGGTGGGCCATCTTTATTCCGAGGTGGCGGTGCCGGTCTCCATCATTTACGGCGCGGCCGGCCTGCTGTTCATCAGCGTCGGGGCCACCGACCCCCAGTTCAGCCTGATCCCCAACCCCTTGGCCATGCGGGTGGTGCCCAGCGATGACGACACCGCCAGGGCCATGGCCGAGCT
Source organism: Desulfarculus sp. (assembly GCA_020216625.1). Taxonomy (GTDB): domain Bacteria; phylum Desulfobacterota; class Desulfarculia; order Desulfarculales; family Desulfarculaceae; genus JACRDC01. Next base: position 839 of record JAIUYB010000486.1, on the reverse strand, counting down.
GGCCCATAAGCTGGGCCTGAACAACCTGGTGGTGACCTTCCAGCGGGGGTTGACCAGCACCTTCTATGGCCGCAGCCTGGCCAACTTCTTCTCCGAGATGGCGGCGAGCGAGGGAATCAATATCCTGCACGTGCGCTCGTTCTTTCCCTGGCAGGACGACCTGCGCCCCCTTTTGGCCCCCTTGCGCAAGGAGAACCTGGGCGGCCTGGTGGTGGTGGGCTTCCTGCCCCAGGCGGGAGTGCTCATCAGCCAGGCCCGCAGCCTGGGCATGCGCGCCACCATCCTGGGCAGCGACAGCCTGGACGACCCAAACCTGCTCAAACTGCCGGGCAAGGTGGCCGAGGGGGTGATCGTGACCAATTTCTTCCGGCGGGACCTGGCCCGACCCGCCACCCGGGATTTCGTGGCCGGGTTCCGCGATGCCTTTGGCCAGGACCCCGACGACAACGCCGCCGCCACCTACGACGCGGTCACCCTTATCGCCGCCGCCTGCCGGCAGGCCGGTTCCACGGTGCCGCTGGATCTGGCCAACGCCCTGACCTACCAGGAGAACTTCCCCGGGGTCGCCAGCGTCTACAATTTCGATTCCGACGGGGATCCCATTGGGCGCTGGATCTGGTTCAAGGAGGTCAAGGACGGCCAGTTCGTCTACCTCCCCAACGAGTACCAGCCCCAAAGCCCGCAAGACATCGATGTTCTTCCTTCCCCGGAAGGCGCCGTTCCGGCGAGGTAGCCGGGCCGACCCCGGCGCGCCTGGCCGCGGCCCTCGCCTGGGGCCGCCATCCCGCGCCAGCCGTGTTAGATGGATGCGAGAAGGCGGGCCGGCCTTCCCGGCTCCA
>JAIUYB010000485.1 GCA_020216625.1 Desulfarculus sp. | reverse complement strand
GGTCCGGGGAGGATCTTTTTTCCCAAAAAAGTTCCTCCCCGGCTGGCCATTTTTCTTCTCTTATCCCCCTACACCGCCTCGGCCGTGGCGGGCTCGGTGCCGGCGGCCATGGTGAAGCCGGGGTTCTTGTAGCGGTCCTTGAGTTCGCCCAGCTTGCCCTTGTTCCAGGAGGAGACCCGGGTGAAGTAGCCGGTGATGCGGGTGATGTGGTCCAGGTCCTGGCTGCCGCAGTGGGGGCAGGTGTCGGGCATGCCGCGGGTGTTCTGGCGGCAGGACTTGCAGCAGGTGAACTCGGGGCTGAAGGCCACCTGGTCGTTCTTGGTGTCGCGGAAGATCTTGATCACGAAGTTGGCCAGGGACTCCTTGGCCGGCCGCTGCTCGCCCAGCCAGACGTGGGTGATGGCCCCGGCCTCGATGATGGGGTGGAAGCGCCCCTCCAGCTTGACCCGCTCGATGGGGTTCACGGTGGAGCCCACGTTGAACAGGGTGGAGTTGGTGTAATAGACCTCGCCCTTGAACAGGTCGCCCTTGACGATGTGGCGGGCCTTCTCGTGGTGCTGGTTCAGGTCCAGCTTGGCGAAGCGGTAGGCGGTGGACTCGGCCGGGGTCTGCTCCAGCACGAAGCGCATGCCGTGCTTTTGGCTGAAGTAGTCGCACAAGAGCTTCATGTGGGCGATGACCTTCAGCCCGAAGCGCATGGCCTCCTCGGAGTCGTGCAGCTGCTGGCCCAGGTGCTCCTGCACCATCTCGTTCAGGCCCACCATGCCCACCAGGTAGGTGACCCGGTGCATGCGCAGGTAGGGTTGGCCGTCCAGGTTCATGGCCAACAGGGCCAGGGGGCCGGTGGGGCCGTGGTCCAGGAGCTGCTGGATGAAGGCCCGCTTTTCCAGGTGGGCCTTGACCGCCAGTTCGATCTTTTGGCGCAGGATCTGGAACAGGCGGGTGTCGTCGCCCTCGGCCTGGTAGGCGATGCGCGGCAGGTTGATGGTCACGTTCTGCAGGGCGCTGTAGCGCATCTTCCAGGGGGTCTTGGCGTCATCCAGGTCGCTTTTCTCGAGCTTGAAGGACAGCCGGCAGCACTCGCTGATCTTGGCGGTCTGGCCGCGGTCGAAGACGAAGTAGGTGTTGCCCTTTTCGCAGGCCACGTCGCAGATGTGGTGCAGGAACTCCATGTGGCCTTCGGTCTTGAAGAACTTCTCGGTGATGTGCACCAGGGGCTTGGGGAAGAAGAAGGGCCGGCCAGCGCCGTCGCCCTCCTTGAAGACCTCGAACAGCATCCAGACGAAGCGCTGGGCCTCCTTCTCGTACTCGGCGTAGGTCTTGCCGGTGTACTCGCCGTTGGGGCCGATGGCCGGCACGTCCTCGAAATGCTTGGGCACTTCCCAGTAGAGGTTGATGTCGGTGAAGATGGCCTGGCCGCCGCGGGCCACCGCCTGCTGGCTGAACTCGAAGATCAGGATCTGGGCCAGCTGCTTGACCTCGCGGTCGGTCAGCCCCTCCAGATAGGGCGCGAAAAAGAGGTTCACCGCGTCCCAGCCGATGGCCCCGGCGAAGTTGGACTGCAGGGCGGCGGCGAACTTGACCATGTGGGCCAGGAGCACCTCGGGGTGCTTGGCCGGCTTGGCCAGGGCCAGGGAGTTGGGCAGGTTCAGGCCGAATTTCTTGATGTATTCCAGGCTTTGGCCCGAGCAGTAGGGCCGGTCGACAAAGCCCAGGTCGTGCAGGTGCAGGTCGCCGCGCATGTGGGCGTCGCCCACCTCGCGCGAGAAGACGCTGATCAGGGCGTATTCCTTCTTGATCGACTCGGCGAGCGTCAGGTTGGTGGCCTCCGGCCCGTGGGGAACGTTGGCGTTCTCCTTGTTGGGCAGGCGGATCATGTTGTCCACGTCGAAAAGCGGCACGCCCAGGCGGGTGTGCTTGAGGCGCTCCTCCTCCAGGCCCAGGGCGATCAGCTTGGCGTTGACCAGCTCGCGGATCAGGGGGGCGGTCACGAAGTGGATGCCGGCGTTGGTGATGGTGCGCTCGATGTCCTGGGCGATGGTCCGGGCGGTGCCCTCGTCCAGGAGCGTCTCGCGGACCAGGGCCTCCTCGATGCGGGCGCGATCCCAGCCCTGCAGCTCCTCGGAGCTGCTGCGCACGAAAAGGGCCATGTCCGTGGTCTCCGAGCTTTTGCTCGGGCGGGAGCCGCCTTCCACCACCGTCAGATTCGCCATCTTCACTCTCCCTGCTGGCTCCGCCGGAGTCGATCACGCCCCGGCCTCTCGCTTATAATGGGCTTGGTTGGCCCCACCGCTTGGCCCGCGTCCGGCGTGGATGGTGTCGCCGGGGGGCATGCCGTATCTAGTACGGACCACATTACTACACACAACATATGGGGTGGTCAATCACAAAATTTGCTTATCAGTAATTTTTCCGAAAAACCCCAGTTGTGAGCAAAACCACGCTCCCCGGAACCGGAAGTTGAGCACTGACTCAAGGACCCCCTTGCCAGAGCGGAAGGGGGTATATATGCTATGCGCGTTATGTCTGTCAACGACCTGCACCTCATTGATTGGGGGCGGATGGACTACCTTCCCGCCCTGGAGCGCATGCGCCAGCGCCACGCGGACCGGGTGGCCGGCCGGGTGGCCGACGCCCTGATCTGCGTTGAGCACCCCCCCACGTTCACCCTGGGCAAGCACGGCCAGCGCGACAACGTGTTGCTCGACGACGCCCAGTTGGCGGCGGCGGGTTTCGAGCTGCATTGGGTGGAGCGCGGCGGGGACGTCACCTATCACGGTCCCGGCCAGGCGGTGATCTACCCGGTGGTGGATCTGCGGGCCCGGGGTCTGGGGGTGCGGGCCCTGGTGGAGGCGGTGC
>JAIUYB010000484.1 GCA_020216625.1 Desulfarculus sp. | reverse complement strand
CCTGGGCGAGCAGCAGGCGGTGATCAAGAGCCTGGAGCAGAATTGGCACAAGGTGGAGGGCGTGGCCGGAGCCACCATCCTGGGCGATGGACGGGTCAGCCTGATCCTGGACATCCACGGCCTGACCAAGCTGGCCTTCGCCTCCTAGGTCCGGCAACCAAACCCCAAACCGCGGCCGCCGCTCCCATTCATCCCCGACGCGGAGACGAGCTTTCCCGAACTGGCGCACCGAGAACCGCCCAACCGTGAGAACCAGGTCATGATCCCAGACCAGGAACAACGCCCGTTCGCCAAGCAGTCGCCCATCATGATCTGGCGCGCCACCGCCGGCGGGGACGCCGAATTTTTCAACCAACGCTGGCTGGATTTCACCGGGCGCGCCCTGGCCGAGGAGCTGGGCGAAGGCTGGACCCAGGCGATCCACCCCGACGACCTGCCCCAGGCGTGGGGGAAATATCTGGATCACGTGCGCCGGCGCGTCCCTTTCGCCTTGCGCTATCGCCTGCGCCGCCGCGATGGGCAATACCGCTGGATCCACCATAGCGGCGACCCCTATTGCGACCAGGCTGGCGACTTCGCTGGCTTCATCTGCGTCTGCCTGGATGTCACCGCGCAGGTTCAGGCCCCGACGGATCTGGAGCGCTTCGGCGCCCTCAGCCTGGACCCGATGTGCATCGTCGGTCTGGACGGCCATTTCCGGCGGGTGAACCCCGCCTTCAAGCGGGTTTTGGGCTGCGGCGACCAGGATCTGCCGGCCCGACCTTGGCTGGATTTGGTTCATCCCGAGGATCGGGAGGCCGCCATCGCCGCCGAACGCGAGTTGTTGGCCGGGCGAGCGGTGCATGACTTCACCCACCGCATTCAGGGCCCCGATGGCGAGGCGCGATGGTTGTCCTGGAACGCCCATCCCGACCTGGAGGAGGGGCTCATCTACGCGGTGGCCCGGGACGCGACCCAGCGGGTGCGGGCCGAGGAGGAAAGCCGCGAGCGGCAACGCCGTCTGGACGAGGCCCAGCGCATGGCCCGAATCGGGAGCTGGGAGTGGGACATCGCCCGGGACCAGAGCCATTGGTCCGACGAGCTGTACCGGCTTTTCGGCATCGAGCCGCGCTCCCGGCCGCTGTCCATGGACGAGATCGCCTCGTGCCTGCACCCCGAGGACGTGGCGGGCTGGCGCCAGGCGGTGGAGGGGGCCCTGGCCGGAGTCCGTCCCTACGACATGGTGATTCGGGTGCAGCAGGCCGACGGCGGCCTGCGCTACATGCGGGTGCAAGGCGAGGTGCGGCGCGACGCCCAGGGCCGGCCGGAGCGGATGCAGGGCACCTGCCAGGACATCACCGCCCGCCACCTTGACCAGGAGCGCCTGCGCGAGAGCCAGCGCCGGCTGGATGAGGCCCAGCGCCTGGCCGGGATGGGCTCCTGGGAATGGGACGTCCAGACCGGAGAGGTTTTCTGGTCCGACGAGATGTTCCGCCTCCTGGATCGGGAGCCGGAGGCTGGTCCCCTGACCTCCGTCCAGGCCAGGGAGCACGTCCACCCCGAGGATCGCGCTCGGGTGGAGGATCGCGCCCGGGCCGCGCTGGAGCAGGGCCAAACCTTCGACCTGGTCTACCGGGGGGTGGGGCGCGACGGCCAGGAGCGGACCTTCCGCGGCCGGGCCGAGGTGGTCCGCGACGGTACGGGCCGGCCGCTGCGCATGGTGGGCACCGTTCAGGATGTCACCACCCAGCGGGCGGCCCAGGAGCAACTGGCCCTGGCGGCCAAGGTGCTGGAGAACAGCATCGAGGGCGTGATCATCACCGACGCCCAGGGTCGCATCCAATCGGTCAACCGCGCTTTCACCATCATCACCGGGTTCTTGGCCGACGAGGTTTTAGGCCGGGGGCTGGAAATGCTGCGCTCGGGCCATCACGACGAGGAGTTCTACGCCGCCATCCAGCGATCGCTGGCCGCCAACGGCGAGTGGCGGGGGGAGGTCTGGCATCGGGGTAAGGACAGCCAAGACTATCCGCAGTGGATGACCATCACCACCGTCAAGGACGACCAGGGCCGCGTCGCCAACCAGGTCATCCTGCTGCACGACATCAGCGACCTGCGGCGCAGCGAGGAAGAACTGCGTTACTACGCCAATCACGACACCCTGACCGGCCTGCCCAACCGCCAACTCCTACGCGACCGCCTGGAGGTGGCCCTGGCCGGGGCCGAGCGGCGCAAGCGCCTCCTGGCGGTGCTGTACGTGGACCTGGACAATTTCAAGACCATCAACGACAGCCTGGGCCACGCCGCCGGAGACGCGTTGTTGCAGGCGCTGGCCAACCGTCTGCTGGACCTGTACCAGGGCCGCCACACCGTGGCCCGTCTGGGCGGAGACGATTTCGTGGTGGTGCTGGAGGATATCGAGGATCAGGGCCAGGCCGAGGACCAGGCCACGGCCCTGCTGGAGTCGCTGGCGCGCCCCTTCGGCGTGGCGAACCAAGAGTTTTATCTGACCACCAGCCTGGGGCTGGCTTTTTTCCCCAACCACGGCCGCCAGCCCGAGACCCTGATCAAGAACGCCGAACTGGCCATGCACCGGGCCAAGGAACGGGGCAAGAACGCCTTCCTGGTCTACACCCCCACCATGAACGCGGTGGCGCTCAAGCGCCTGTCCCTGGAGACCGCCTTACGCAAGGCGTTGGAGCGGGAGGAGTTCGAGGTTTACTATCAACCACGGGTGGACGTGGCCGCGGGACGAATGCTGGGCATGGAGGCGCTGGTGCGCTGGCGGCGGCCGGAGGTGGGCCTGGTCTCGCCCGGGAATTTCATTCCTCTGGCCGAGGAGACCGGGCTGATTGTGCCCATCGGCGGCTGGGTGCTGCGCCAGGCCT
>JAIUYB010000013.1 GCA_020216625.1 Desulfarculus sp. | reverse complement strand
GCCAAGCCGCAGGCGGCGGCCGCGCCGGCCCGGCCCAAGCCCCCGGACCCGGTTCCCGCCCCGGCCAAGAAGCCGGCGGCCAAGCCGGCGGAGAAGAAAAGGCCCGGAACCACGGCGGCGGAAGCCAATGGCCGCCCCCGCCCCTTCCGAGGCGATTCCCAGGACCCGGTCCTGAACCCTTCCACCTATCGCCGGCCGTGAGCGGCGGGGGGAGGCCCAGGCAGTGATAGACCGACGCTTGGTGACCAATTTCGACTGGCTCTTGGTGGTGCTGCTGGCCGCGGTGGTCGGCTGCGGGGCCATCAACCTCTACAGCGCCGCCAGCAGCTTCGAGAACGTGGGCACCCCGGTATTCCTCAAGCAGTTGTACTGGTTCGCCATTGGTCTGGGGGTGATGTGCGCGGTGGCCATGATCGGCCACCAGCGCCTGGCCACCCTGGCCTATCCCTTCTACGCCCTGGTGGTGGTCGCCCTGATGGCGGTGCTGCTCTGGGGCCGGGTGGTGGGCGGGGCCCAGCGCTGGCTGGCCTTGGGGCCGATCGTGGTCCAGCCCTCGGAGCTGGCCCGCCTGGCGGTGATCCTGGTCCTGGCCCAGTACTTCCAGCGGCGGGACCAGAACGAGCCCTACAACCTGCGCCAACTGGTCATTCCCTGCGCCCTGATGGCCCTGCCGGCCCTATTGATCCTCAAGCAGCCCGATTTGGGCACCGCGGTGATGGTGCTGATCGTGGGCGGCTCCATCATCCTGGTCAACGGGGTGAAGCTCTTTTCCCTGACCATGGCGGGGGGGGCCTTCCTGGGAGCCCTGCCCCTGGTCTGGACCTTCCTCAAGGATTATCAGAAGAAGCGCATCTTCAGCTTCTTGGATCCGGAATCCGACCCCTTGGGCGCCTCCTACCACCTGATCCAGTCCAAGATCGCGGTGGGCTCGGGCCAGTTCATGGGCAAGGGCTGGATGGCCGGCACCCAGAGTCAGTTGCACTTTTTGCCCGAGCAGCACACCGATTTCGCATTCTCGGTGCTGGCCGAGGAATGGGGGTTCGTGGGCGGGGTGGTGGTGCTGATCCTCCTGGCGGCGGTGGTCTACCGCGGTCTGGTGCAGGCCCTGAGGGCCAAGGACCGCCTGGGCATGTTGATGGTGGTGGGGGCCACGGCCTGCGTCTTCTGGCCGTCGTTCATCAACGTGGGCATGGTGGTGGGCATGTTCCCGGTGGTGGGCATACCTTTGCCTTTCATCTCCTATGGCGGCTCCAGCCTGATCACCACCATGGCCGCCCTGGGGCTGATCCAGAGCGTGGCCATGCGCCGCTTCGTCTTTCGGCGGCAATAGCCACCCCGGTGGACCTGGGGCGATTTTTGTTGCCAGGACGCAGGGTAGCGTGTTAGTGAAATCTAGTCCTAAGGCCGTCATGCCGGCGGCGGAAGCGATACAGTCCAGGCCGTGGCGTCCAGGCGCCCCCGAGGGTCCCTGGGGGCGACCTGTCCCCGGGGCGGGAAGGCGAGAGCCTTGTTGGGCAAGCAAACGCGGGAAAACGACCTGACCATGTTCCTGGGCGGCGAAAGCCAGATCCTGGGCGAGCTGATCTTCACCGGTCAGGCCCGCCTGGACGGCCGCTTCCAAGGCAACATCCGGGGCGACGGCACCTTGTTCATCGGCCCCAACGCCAAGGTCGAGGCCCTGGTCAACGCGGCCACGGTGATCATCAGCGGCGAGCTGGTGGGTGACGTGGTGGTCACCAAGCGCCTGGAGCTCAAGACCCCGGGCCGGCTCAAGGGCAATATCACCGCGCCCTTGGTGGTGATGGACGAAGGGGTGGTTTTCGAGGGGCATTGCTCCATGACCACCGACCAGGAACTGGACGAGAACCGGGGGCGAATCACCCTGCTCTCGGCCAAGGGCTGATTGGATTAGCCCGCGCCAGTCCTGGGAAAAAATGTTTTGACACCGCGTATGAAATATTGTAGAAACTCGCAGCTTGTCATTTGCATCACAAGTGGGGAAGCGCCCATTGGCTTGATGGAGGTGGGGAGTTCGGACTCTTGACCTTGGGGTCGGCCTGCCAGCGTTGATGTGGGGTCTGCGTGACCAGGCCCGCGAATCCAACTCCCCTCGCCGTGCTCTGGGCGCAAAGCCTGGCAAGCTGCCTTTTATTTTGACCGACACAACGTAGCCAACGGAACCTAACGGAGCCGAGCAACGCGCCACGCCTAGGGGTACGGAGAGCAGGGTCGTATGGTAAGTATCGACATAGATTGGTCTTTAGGGTTCCAGATCGTCAACTTCCTGGTCCTGATGCTGGTGCTCAACGCGGTGCTGTACAAGCCCATCCGGGGCATCCTGCAGCAGCGGGCCGAGAAGATCGCCCAGCTCAACGGCGATATCAGCGCCAGCCTGGAGGGCGTGGAGGCTCAGTCCAAGGCCCTGGAGGCCGAGCGCGCCGGCGCCCGCAGCCAGGGCGCGGCCCTGCGCGAGGAGATCAAGGGCGACGCCCGGGGCCAGGAACGCGAGCTGATCACGGCGGCCACCAAGGAGATGGAGGAGACGGTGGCCCGGGTGCGCCAGCAGATCGCCGCCGAGATCGGCGGGGTGCGCGAGGAGCTCAAGGGCCAGGTGCAGTCCTTTGGCCGCGAGCTGGCCCAGAAGCTTTTGGGAAGGAGCATCCAGTGATGCGTGCGAGCAAGGGTGTGCGCTGGCTGGCGGGTCTGGGAGCCATCGCGGTGGTGGGCCTGGGCGCGGGCCTGGCCCTGGCCTCCGAGGCTGGCGGCCATCACGTGACTGGCCCCAACCTGGACCTGGTCTGGCGCGCGATGAACTTCGCGGTGCTGGCCATCGTGCTGGTGGTGGTGCTGCGCAAGCCGCTCAAGGCCGGGCTCAGCGGCCGGGTGGAGCAGATCAAGAACGAGCTGGCCGAGCTGGAGGCCAAGCGCGAGGAGGCCAAGCGCCGTTACGCCGAGATCGACCAGCGCCTGAAGGACGCCGAGGGCGAGCGCGAGAAGATCCTGGCCGAGTTCCGGGCCCTGGGCGAGCGTGAGCGGGAGAAGATCCTGGCCAGCGCCCAGCAGATGGCCGAGCGCATCAAGGCCCAGGCCCAGTTCACCATCGAGCAGGAGACCGCGGCGGCCAAGGCCGAGCTCAAGCGCGACATCGCCGACATGTCCGCCGCCCTGGCCGAGGACCTCTTGAAGCAAAACATCACCGCCGAGGACCACACCCGGTTGGTGAGCGAATACCTGGCCAAAGTGCAACGGGAGGTACAGTGACCAACCTGATCGTCGCCAAGCGCTACGCGCGGGCCTTGCTGGAACTGGGCAAGGAAGACGGCAAGTTCGAGCAGTACGGTCGGGAGGTGCTTGAGTTCGTGGGGATCCTGAACCAGTCCCCCGAGCTGGAGCCGGCCCTGGGCAATCCGGCCTTCGCCTTCGAGGGTCGGAAGAACCTGCTCGACGCCATCCTGGCCAAGGCCGGCTTGAGCCCCCTGGTCAACAATTTCTTCAAGCTGTTGATGGATCGCGGCCGCATCGGCGCGGTCCGGGCCATCAACGAGGTCTACCAGCAGTTCATCGACGAGGTCAAGGGCATCACCCGGGCGGAGGTGGTCTCGGCCGCCGGCCTGAACGATGCGGAGATCCAGCGCCTGTCCGCCACCCTCAAGGAAGTGGCCGGCCGCGAGGTGAAACTGGAAGTGAAAGAGGACCCCAGCCTGATCGGTGGTGTCGTGGCCCGGATCGGTGATCTGGTGCTGGATGGCAGCCTCCGGACCCAGCTGGAGAGCTTAAAGGATTCCTTGAGAAGGGGTGAATACGCCTAATGCAGATCAGAGCCGAAGAGATCAGTCAGGTAATCCGGGAACAAATCAAGGATTACGACAAAAAGGTCGAGGTCTCGGAAACCGGCATCGTTCTCTCCGTCGGTGACGGCATCGCCCGCATCCACGGCGTAGAGAAGGCCATGGCCGGCGAGCTCTTGGAGTTCCCCCACGGCATCCTGGGCATGGTCCTCAACCTCGAAGAGGACAACGTGGGCGTGGCCATCATGGGCGAGACCGAGCACATCAAGGAAGGCGACGTGGTCAAGCGCACCGGCCGCATCGCCGAGGTGCCGGTGGGCGACGCGGTCATCGGCCGCGTCATCGACCCGGTGGGCAACCCGCTGGACGGCAAGGGCCCCATCAACGCCACCGAGTTCCGCCGCATCGAGATGGTGGCTCCCGGCGTCGTGGCCCGCAAGAGCGTCCACGAGCCCATGTACACCGGTCTGAAGGCCATCGACGCCATGACCCCGGTGGGTCGCGGCCAGCGCGAGCTGGTCATCGGCGACCGCCAGATCGGCAAGACGGCCATCCTGGTCGACGCCATCATCAACCAGAAGGGCCTGGACGTGTTCTGCATCTACGTCGCGGTGGGACAGAAGAAGTCCACCGTGGCGCAGGTCATCGACACGCTCACCCGCTACGGCGCCATGGAGTACACCTGCGTGGTCAGCGCCTGCGCCTCCGACCCCGCCACCCTCCAGTACGTCGCGCCCTACTCCGGCACCGCCATCGGCGAGTACTACCGGGACAGCAGCCGCCACGCCCTGATCTGCTACGACGACCTCAGCAAGCAGGCGGTGGCCTACCGCCAGATCTCGCTGCTGCTGCGCCGTCCGCCGGGACGCGAGGCCTACCCCGGCGACATCTTCTACAACCACAGCCGCCTGTTGGAGCGCTCGGCCAAGATGAGCGACGAGCTGGGCGCCGGCTCCCTGACCAGCCTGCCGGTCATCGAGACCCAGGCCGGCGACGTCAGCGCCTACATCCCCACCAACGTGATCAGCATCACCGACGGCCAGATCTACCTGGAGCCGGGCCTGTTCTTCTCCGGCGTGCGGCCGGCCATCAACGTCGGTCTGTCGGTCTCGCGGGTGGGCGGCGCCGCCCAGGTCAAGGCCATGAAACAGGTGGCCGGCACCCTGCGCCTGGACCTGGCCCAGTTCCGCGAGCTGGAGGCCTTCGCCCAGTTCGGCTCCGACCTGGACAAGGCCACCCAGCAGCAGCTCAACCGTGGTCGCCGCCTGGTGGAGATCCTCAAGCAGCCCCAGTATCAGCCGCTGCCCATGGTCAAGCAGGTCTCCATCCTCTACGCCGGCACCCGCGGCTTCCTGGACAAATATCCGGTGGACCGCCTGGCCGACTACGAGAAGGCCATGTACGAGTTCGTGGAGTCCAAGCACCCCGACCTGTGGGTGGACCTGGAGGCCAAGAAGGCCATTGACGACGACCTGGACGCCAAGTTCAAGAAGGTGCTGACCGAGTTCGAATCGGTCTTCCAGGCCTAAGCGCTAAGGAAGGTCGCCAATGGCAGCGCTGCGAGATATCAAGAACAAGATCTCCGCGGTCAAAAAGACCCGGCAGATCACCCGGGCCATGAACATGGTGGCGGCGGCGAAGTTGCGCGGGGTCCAGGAAAAGGCCGAGCGCTTCAAGCCCTACGCCGGCAAGTTCGCCGACGTCCTGCGCAGCGTCAGCGCGGGGGTGGATCCCGAGATCCATCCCCTGCTGGCCCAGCCGGAGTCGGTGGAAACGGTGGCCCTCATCCTGCTCACCGCCGACCGCGGTCTCTGCGGCTCCTTCAACATGAACCTGATCACCAAGGCCGAGCGCTTCATCAAGGAGCAGACCCAGGCCGGACGCCAGGTTCTCTTGTACACCGTGGGCCGCAAGGGGCGCGACTACTTCCGCCGCCGCAAGGTTGAGATCGCCCAGGACCTGTCCGGGGTGATGAACGTGGTGGACTTCGACCTGGCGGTGCAGGTCGCCCGCCTGGGTTTAAACGCCTTTTTGGGCGGCCAGGCCCAGGAGGTCCACCTGATCTATTCCCGGTTCGCCTCCATGGCCTCCTTCGTCCCCACCGCGGAGAAGATGCTGCCCATCTCTCCCGAGGCGGCGGCCGAGGGCGAGGCCGGCGGCGCGTCCGAGTATCTCATCGAGCCCTCGGCCGAGGAGATCCTGGTGGACCTGCTGCCGCGCTACATCAACGTGCGGGTCTACAACGCTCTTTTGCAGACGGCCACCAGCGAGCAGGCCGCGCGCATGGCCGCCATGGACAACGCCACCAAGAACTGCAAGGAGATGATCAACAATCTCACCTTGCTGTACAACAAGGCCCGCCAGAGCGCGATCACCGCCGAACTGATGGACATTGTGGGCGGCGCCGAGGCCCTGAAACAGGGTTAGCAAACCCAAACGCTTCTTGCGAGGAGGCTCGTAGGTTATGAATATTGGCAAGATAACCCAGGTCATCGGGCCGGTGGTGGACGTCGCCTTCCCCGAGGGCAAGCTGCCCTCCATCCTGTCCGCGTTGCTGATCACCAACAAAGCCATCAACGACCAGGAGGACAACCTGGTGGTCGAGGTGGCCCAACACCTGGGCGACAACGTGGTCCGCTGCATCGCCATGGACGTCACCGAGGGTCTGCAGCGCGGTCTGCCGGCCAAGGACACCGGCAAGCCGATCATGATGCCGGTGGGCGACGAGATCCTGGGCCGGGTGCTCAACGTGGTCGGGCGCCCGGTGGACGGTCTGGGTCCGGTGCCGGCCAAGCACTTCTATCCCATCCACCGCCCGGCCCCCAGCCTGGTGGATCAGGACACCTCGGTCAACGTGCTGGAGACCGGCGTCAAGGTCATCGATCTGCTGGTGCCCTTCCCCCGTGGCGGCAAGATGGGCATGTTCGGCGGCGCCGGCGTGGGCAAGACCGTCATCATGATGGAGATGATCCACAACATCGCCATGCAGCACGGCGGCATCTCGGTCTTCGCCGGCGTGGGCGAGCGCACCCGCGAGGGCAACGACCTCTACCACGAGATGAAGGATTCCGGCGTCATCAACAAGGCCGCCCTGGTCTACGGCCAGATGACCGAGCCCCCGGGGGCCCGCGCCCGGGTGGCCATCTCCGCCCTGACCGCGGCCGAGTTCTACCGCGACGAGCAGGGCCAGGACGTGCTGCTGTTCATCGACAACATCTTCCGCTTCACCCAGGCCGGCTCCGAGGTCTCCGCCCTCCTGGGCCGCATGCCCAGCGCCGTCGGTTATCAGCCCACCCTGGGCACCGACCTGGGCGAGCTGCAGGAGCGCATCACCTCCACCACCAAGGGCTCCATCACCTCGGTGCAGTGCGTGTACGTGCCGGCCGACGACCTCACCGACCCGGCCCCGGCCACCACCTTCGCCCACCTGGACGGCACCGTGGTCTTGAGCCGCCAGATCGCCGAGCTGGGCATCTATCCCGCGGTGGACCCCCTGGACTCCACCAGCCGCATCCTCGACCCCAACTACCTGGGCGAGGAGCACTACAAGACCAGCCGCCAGGTCCAGATCTACCTCCAGAAGTACAAGGACCTGCAGGACATCATCGCCATCCTCGGCATGGACGAGCTCTCCGACGAGGACAAGGTCACCGTGGCCCGGGCCCGGCGCATCCAGCGCTTCCTGTCCCAGCCCTTCCACGTGGCCGAGACCTTCACCGGCATGGCCGGCAAGTTCGTCAAGGTCGAGGAGACGGTCCGCGCCTTCCGCGAGATCGTCGAGGGCAAGCACGACGACCTGCCCGAGCAGGCCTTCTACATGGTCGGCGGCATCGACGAGGCCCGGGCCAAGGCCGAGCAGCTGGCTTCGGTCTAGGCGAATGACCTTCAACGGGGCGGGGTCCATTGGTCCCCGCCCCGCACCGCAAAGGCGGCGGGTCGCCCAAGAGGCGGGGAGACTAACCCCCCCGGGCCCATCCCCGCCGGGATAGATACGCAGGAAGGGGTCAATAGCCCATGGCCAACAAGATCAAGTTGGAAGTCGTCACCCCGGACAAGCTCCTGCTGAGCAAGGACGTGGACGTGGTGGTCTGCACCGGCGTGGACGGCGAGTTCGGCGTCCTGGCCGGCCACGTGCCGTTCCTGTCCGCCCTGGCCATCGGCGAGCTGCGCTTCCGTGATGGCAACGCCACCGATTACGCCGCGGTCAGCGGCGGCTTCGCCGAGGTCACCGGCGAAAAGGTGACCGTGCTGGCCGAGGCGGCCGAGCTGGCCCGCGAGATCGACCTGGACCGGGCCAAGCGCGCCCGCGAGCGCGCCGAGCAGCGCATCGCCAAGGCCGCCACCGAGCAGTTGGAGTACTCCCGGGCCGAGGCCGCCCTCCAGCGCGCCATGCTGCGCATGCGGGTGGCCGAGAAGGGCCGTCCCTCGGCCTAGGCTCTGTCCCGCCCGCCTTGGCGGACCGGCGCGAAAAGTCAACGGGCGCTCTCCTGATCGGGGAGCGCCCGTTTCGTGGTGGCATCGGCCAGGATGCGGATGCGGGTGGGCCCGGCGCTGATAAACTTGTCCAGCGACGATTGATCCGATTCATGGTCATGAACCGGGATACCCGGGAGGGGTGAAATGCTGGCCGTCGTCATCCTCGCCGCGGGCAAGGGCACCCGCATGAAATCCGACCTGCCCAAGGTCCTGCACCCCCTGGCCGGGCGGCCGCTCTTGGCCCATGTCCTGGACCTGGCCCAAAGCCTTGATGCCGGCCGCATCGTGGCCGTGGTGGGCCACCAGGCCGATTTGGTCCAGGAGACCTTCGCCGGTCGTCCCAACCTGCGCTTCGCCCGGCAGCAACCCCAGCTCGGCACCGGTCACGCCGTGCTCTGCGCCGCCCCGGAGCTGGCCGACTGGAGCGGGCCGGTGCTGATCCTCTGCGGCGACGTGCCGCTGCTCAAACCAGCCACGGTCCGCGCCCTGCTGGCCACCCACGCCGACCAGGGCAACGCCCTGACCGTGCTGGGCATGGAGCTCGATGACCCCGGCTCCTATGGCCGGTTGGTCACCACTCCCGCCGGCCAACTCACCCGCATCGTGGAGTTCCGCGACGCCAGCCCGGCCGAGCGCGCCATCAAGATCGTCAACGCCGGCATCTACGTGGCCCAGGCCGCCGACCTGCTGGAGTTCCTGCCCCAAATCGGCAACGACAACGACCAGAAAGAGTATTACCTCACCGATCTGGTCCAGCTCCTGGACCAGGCCGGCCGCAAGGTGGGTCTGGCCCTGTGCCCCGACCCCCTGGAGGTGGCCGGCATCAATTCCAAGGAAGAACTCGCCGCCATCGAGGCCCAGATCACCGGCCCGGCCCGCTGAATAAAACCGGGGGGGGAGCCCTTTTATCCGCGAAAGGGCTCGCCCCGGGCCCCCTTCCCAAAAATCAATACACGGTGGCGGGTTAGGCCGCGCGGCGCTTGGACGGGAGCCTTTGGTTTCCGTAAGAGCCGATGGCCAATCACCCTGGCTTTAAGGTATGCTTGAGACCCAGGAAGAGCGCGCCAATGGCGACCCGCCGTTGGCGGAGAAGCTCTTTGGGAGGGGGGCCGGGGGGCCCTTTCTCCCGTGACAGGCTCCCCCCGGCAAGCGCCCAGGAGATGAAAAATCAATGTGCGGCATCATCGGATATATCGGGCCTAAAAATGCGGTCGAGGTCATCATGGAGGGACTTAGCCGCCTGGAATACCGCGGCTATGACTCCGCCGGCCTGGCCCTGGTCCTGGATGGCCAGTTCGCGGTGCGCCGAGCCCAGGGCAAGCTCTCCGGCCTGCGCGCCAAGCTGGAGGCCGATCCCCTCTGTGGCAACCTGGGCATGGGCCACACCCGCTGGGCCACCCACGGCCGGCCCAGCGAGACCAACGCCCATCCCCACCTGGCCCAGGACGTGGCGGTGGTGCATAACGGCATCATCGAGAACTACCTGGAGCTCAAGGAGGAGCTGGTGGCCCGGGGCTGCGTTTTCAGCTCCGAGACCGACACCGAGATCGTGGCCCACCTGGTGCAGACCAAGCTGGACCAGGGCGCGCCCGACTTGGCGGCCGCGGTCTACCAGGCCCTCCGCCACATTCGCGGCTCCTACGCCCTGGTGATCCTGGACCGACGCCAGCCCGGTACGATCATCGGCGCGCGCAAGGACTCGCCGTTGATCCTGGGCCTGGGTGGCGAAGCGGGCGAGTATTTCCTGGCCTCGGACGTGCCGGCCTTCCTGGCCCACTCCAACCGGGTGGTCTTTCTGAACGACGGCGACGTGGTGGTGATCAAGGACGGCTGCCACCAGATCACCGACGTGGCCGGCAACCCCCAGGAGCGCAAGACCGACGTCATCTCCTGGTCCCCGGCCATGGCCGAAAAGGCGGGCTTCACCCACTTCATGCAGAAGGAGATCTTCGAGCAGCCCCGGGCCCTGGTGGACACCCTGGCCGGGCGGGTGAAGCAAGGCAACCCGGACGTCTTCCTGCCCGACCTCTCGGCGGCCGACGCCGAGATGAAGGCCGCCAAGCGGCTGATCTTCCTGGCCTGCGGCACCAGCTACCACGCCGCCCTGGTGGGCAAGTTCCTGGTGGAGGGCCTGGCCAAAATGCCCACCGAGGTGGACTTGGGCAGCGAGTTCCGCTACCGCGACCCCCTGGTGGGCCCCGGCGACCTGGTGGTGGCCATCAGCCAGTCCGGCGAGACCGCCGACACCCTGGCCGCGGTGCGCGAGGCCAAGGCCAAGGGCGCCAAGGCCCTGACCATCTGCAACGTGGTGGGCAGCTCCCTGACCCGCGAGTCGGCCGGCGTGCTCTACACCTACGCCGGGCCGGAGATCGGGGTGGCCTCCACCAAGGCCTTCACCACCCAGTTGGCGGCCCTGTGCCTGCTGGCCCTGCATCTGGGCCGGGTGCGCGGGGTCATCGGCGAGGAAAAAGCCCTGCGCCTGGTGGAGGAGCTGGTGGCCCTGCCGGGCCTGGTCCAGCAGGTGCTGGAGCGGGAGGACGAGGTCAAGGCGGTGGCCGAAACCTTCTGCACCGCCAAGGACTTCCTCTACCTCGGGCGGGGCCTCTGCTATCCCATCGCCCTGGAGGGTGCGCTCAAGCTCAAGGAAATCAGCTATATCCACGCCGAGGGCTACCCGGCGGGCGAGATGAAGCACGGCCCCATCGCGCTGATCGACGACCAGATGCCGGTGGTGGTGCTGGCCAACCAGAACGACGTGCTGGAAAAAGTGCTCTCCAACATGCAGGAGGTGCGCGCCCGGTCCGGCAAGCTGATCGCCGTCACCGAGCCCGACAACGCCGCGGCCCACGCCCTGGCCGACGCCGTCATCAGCGTGCCGGCCTGCCCCCCGCTCCTGGCCCCCATCCTGCTGGTGGTGCCGTTGCAACTGCTGGCCTACCACGTGGCGGTGCTCCGGGGCACCGACGTGGACCAGCCGCGCAACCTGGCCAAGAGCGTTACCGTGGAATGAAACCATGGTCCGCATGTGGGAAGGGGCACAAGCGTAACAAAAGCCTTGACCGCCGGCAGGCCATAACTTATTTTTTGTAGCGGGAATCACGGTGAAAAGCATATGGAAATAGCCGCGTTTAGCAGACTGGAAGCCAAGATCGAGGAGCTGATTTCGCGCCTTAAGGCCCTCGGCGCGGAGAACGAGGCGCTCAAGGCGCGGCTGAATGACAAAGATGCCGAAGTGGCGGAGCTGAACGAGCTCCTCAAAACCCAGGACGCGGAGCGCCAGGAGGTGCGCGGCCGCATCGAGAGCCTGGTCCAGAAGCTGGAATCGCTATAGGATGAAGGGAGTTGGCATCGGTCAAGATTCAGATCCTGGGCAATGAGTACCTGCTGCGCACCGAGGGCAGTGAAGGCCAACTGCGGCGCGTGGCGGCCCATCTCAACGCCCGGCTCAACGAGGTTCTGACCAACACCAACACCAGTTCCACCTTGGCGGCCACGGTGCTGGCCGCGTTGAACATAACCAACGAACTCTTGCAACTGCAAGACAAGCAAGAGCATTTGCTCCAGGAGATCGAGACCAAGACCGAGAGGCTGCTCGCCAAGATAGAGCACGCATGAGCTTGAGGCCTCCTGCGCCGTCCGTGGTTTGGGCGAAAGGATCTTTTGAGCCAACATGTATTGACGCGGGCCGAATGCCACTGGCCGACAAGGGGGTGGACCCTCCATGCGGGGGACCCGAACCAGGCCACGCCCGGCCCACCTGGAAAAACCAGGTTCAAAAACGATTCGCCACACGGCGGAGGCGGGGCGGGCCTCTTCTAGACTCTCGTAAAAAAGCGGAGATTGGTCTGGGAATGAAAAAAGGCCGGGATGCCTGGGCGGCGATGAGCGACCACGCGCGGATTTGGTCATGCGGGTGGCGGCTGCTGCTTTGGGTCCTGTGGACGGCCAGCCGCGCACAACTCGCGGCCTGGCTTTGGATGCCGGCCGACCGCCCGGTCAAGGGGCGGTTCGGCCCGGTGATGCCTGAAATTCCGGTGGTTGAGCCTGTCGGCCCACGACTGCGCGGGGGTGCGCCCCACGCCGTGGCTTTGCCGGCGCTAACCTAGCCCTTGCCCCGACTCGGAATCCGATCCTTCGCTTGTCGCGGTCTCGACCTCCTTGCGCGCTGAACAAGGAGGTCCCATGTCCACCACACTGGCCATCCTGGCCGCCCTGGTCGCCCTGGGCATCGGCTTGGCGCTGGGCTATTTCGTGCGCCTGCGCCAGGCCCAGTCCCGGCTCCATTCGGTCGAATCCCTGAGCCAGAAACTGATGGAGGATGCCCGCCGCGAGGCCGACACCCTCAAGAAAGAGGCCCTGCTCCAGGCCAAGGACCAAATCTACCAAATGAAGGTGGAGTTCGAGGCCGAGACCAAGGAGCGGCGCAGCGAGCTAAACCAGTTCGAACGCCGGCTGGCCCAGAAGGAAGAGCTGCTGGACAAGAAGTCCGACAACCTGGAGAGCCGCGAACAGGAGGCCACCCGCCGCGAGCTGGCCATCATCGAACGCGAACGCCAGGTGGAGGAGCAACGCGCTCATTACGACCACCTGGTGGCCCAACAAAAAGAAACCCTGGAGCGCATCGCGGCCATGACCCAGGAGGAGGCCCGCGCCCAGCTCATCCAGACCGTGGAGGACGAGGCCCGCCACGAGGCGGCCAAAACCCTCAAACGGGTGGAGCAGGAGACCAAGGAATAGGCCGCCAAGAAATGCCAGGAAATCCTGGCCCTGGCCTGCAAACGCTACGCCGGCGACTACGCGGTGGAAAAGACGGTCAGCGTGGTCAGCCTGCCCAGCGACGAAATGAAGGGCCGCATCATCGGCCGCGAAGGCCGCAACATCCGCGCCATCGAGGCCGCCACCGGGGTGGACCTGATCATCGACGACACCCCCGAGGCGGTGATCCTCTCCGGGTTCAACCCCATGCGCCGGGAAATCGCCCGCCTGAGCCTGGAACGCCTGATCAGCGACGGACGCATCCACCCCGCCCGCATCGAGGAGGTGGTCAAGAAGGTGGCCACCGAGGTGGAGGCCAGCGTCAAGGAGGCCGGCGAGCAGGCCACCTTCGACGTGGGCGTCCATGGCATGCACCCGGAGCTCATCCGCCTCCTGGGCCGCCTGCGCTACCGCTCCTCCTACGCCCAAAACGTCTTGCAGCACTCCCTGGAAGTCGCCTTCCTCTGCGGCATCATGGCCAGCGAGCTGGGCATCAACCCCAAGCACGCCAAGCGGGCCGGGCTCTTGCACGATATCGGCAAGGCCGTGGACCATGAGGTGGAAGGCCCCCACGCCCTGCTGGGCGCGGACCTGGCCAAGCGCTACGGCGAAAAACCCCACATCGTTCACGCCATCCAGGCCCACCACGAGGACATCCCGCCCGAGGGCGTCCTGGCGGTGTTGGTCCAGGCCGCCGACGCCCTCTCCGGCGCCCGCCCCGGAGCCCGGCGCGAGATGCTGGAAAGCTACGTCAAGCGCCTGGAGGACCTGGAGCGCATCGCCAACTCCTTCCAGGGAGTCAGCCAGTCCTACGCCATCCAGGCCGGCCGCGAGGTGCGAATCGTCCTGGAGGCCGAAAAGACCAGCGACGAGCAGGCGCTATTGCTCTCCCACGACGTGGCCCGCAAGATCGAGGCCGAGATGATGTACCCCGGCCAGATCAAGGTCACCGTGATCCGCGAAACCCGGGCCGTGGACTACGCCAAATAGGTCGCGGTCGCGGTCGCGCGCCGCGACGGGCGTACACGGGTCGGGTGGGGCTGTACCCTGAACCGGCGCTGGTCGCTCCCGTAGATG
>JAIUYB010000483.1 GCA_020216625.1 Desulfarculus sp. | reverse complement strand
GGTGCAATGCACGCACGATTCCGGATTGTAACGCAGCTCCTGCACCAAGGCGTCCACCTGCACCCCGACCTGGTCCAGGTACTCGAAGGCCCGGTCCAGGTCGGCCTTGGCCCCGGTCAGTTCCAGAACCATCCGGCCCTTTTCGCGGGGACGCACCAGGGCCCGCATGATGTTCACCTGGAGGTTGTAGTCGCGCACCAGGTGATAAGTCACCGGCTCCTGGATCAGCCGGGGGGGGAAGTTGAGCACGACCTTCTTGTTGGCCATGACGATACCTCGCTGTATCTCTGCGGCCGACCGGAGCCGGCCGGTGCGTCAGCAACCCTGGGCCAGCTCCGCGCCGGGCAGAGGGGCCACCGGGCGGGAAAGCGTGAAGCCGCCCGCCTGAATGCGGCTCTTGAGCTCGGCGGCCACCTCGCGGGCCTTGGCCCGGCTGGTCAGGCAGCCGGTGGGCACCTTCTTGCCGTCCACCTCGATTTGCCCGCTCATCAGCTCGGCCATGGAGACCCGCCCCAGCCCGCCGGGACGGCCCAGGGGATAGGCCTCGGCGTAGTCCACGATGGGGAAGGTGATCTCCTCGTCGGCGATGGCGGCGTGGGCCATGACCTGCTCGTCCAGCACCGGGATCGGGATGCCGATGCCGATGGCCAGGGAGGTTCCGTAGCCCACGATGGAGGCCGCGCGCAGGTATTGCGGGCTCATCTGCTTCAGGTCGCCGATCACGGCCAGGGTGGCCGAGGGGCTCTGGGGCAGGCCGTTGGCGAAGCGCTGGGGGTCGGCCACGTGCTGGGTGCCGGGCCAGATCACGTAGCCCTCGGTGCCACCGATGAAAATACGGGTGCCGATGCCCACCGTGCGCAGGGTGGGGTCCTTGAGCAGGGGGCTCAGGGCCCCGGCGGTGGCGAAATTGGCGTTGCCCAGGCCCGGCTTGAGCACCCCCATGTAGGTGTAGATGGTGCGCTTGCCCAGGTTCACGGCCACGTTGTAGAGCTGGTAGCAATTGCGGGGGTTGAACATCACCGCGCTGTTGAAGTCCTTCAGCCCCAACTCGACGCTGTATTCCTTGCGGGGGTAGCAATCGGTGCCGTAGGTGGCGGCCGAGAGCTTGACCACCTTGCCCTGGACCAGATCCTGGATCACGTGGGCCCCGCCATAGCTGAACAACCCAGGATAGACCGCGTTGCGCGGATCCTCCTCGTTGACCGCGGTGCAGCCCAGCAACAGGTCGGCCGCGGCCCAGCCGGCGTAGGCCGGCACCCCGTTGATCATCACCTTGCCGCCGCCGCACTTGATCTTGGGCGTGGACTGGCGGATGTTGAAGTACACCCCCGAGGAGCACATCGGCCCGAAGGTGCCGGTGGTGACCACGTCCACCGTCGCGGCGGCGGCCTTGACGCCCTTTTCCCTCACCAGGCCGACGACCTCCTCGGCGGTGGCCACCACCACCTTGCCGGCCTTGATCTTGGCGTTGATCTCCTCGATGGTCCGGGTCATGTGCGCCTTCCCGTCGCCCGGCTGTTCAATAGGCCAAGCTCGCTATAGACGATCGGTTGTGACGATGCATTCGCCCGCGGCCACCCCTGGCCACGGGCGAACGTCCCTGGGCGCGATCTCGCGGCTAGACGGCTATGGCGCTGGCCGTGGCCGCGCTGGGGCAGAGGCGGTCCTTCTCTTCCTGCCGCGCCACCAGATCGGCCAGGGTCAGGCCGTCCAGGTAGTCCACCAGCAGCTTGCCCATCTCGCCCCAGACCAGGTGCACGGTGCAACCGCCCATCCGGTCGCAGAAGGTGGCATCCTGCACGCACTCCACCGGGGCCAGCGGCCCCTCCAGGCTGCGCACGATGTCATACAGGCTGATGCGCCCGGCGTCCACCGAAAGCATGTAGCCACCCCGGGCCCCGCGCACGCTCTTGACCAGCCCAGCCCCCTTCAGGGGGATCAGCAACTGCTCCAGGTACTTGGCAGAGATCTCCTGCCGGCTGGCCAGGTCACGCAAGGGGACCGGCCCCTTGCCCGAGTTCATGGCCAGCTCCAGCATGGCCCGCACGCCGTATCGTCCTCTGGTTGATAGTTTCATGGTGCTTTACCGTCGATCCTTTCCAAGGCACGCTCAATCCAAGCCGACCCCACGACCACGCCCCGGCTGAACAAGACCGCCAACTGGCCTGGGGCCACCGCGCGCTGGGGCGCGTTGAAGTGCACTTCGTAGGTTTCCCGGGTTCGCTGAACCCGGCAGCCCACTCCCCGGTGGGCGTATCGCACCCGCACCGAGAGGTCCGGGCATTGTTCGGGCGGTTGGTGCCAAAGCCACCCACCGCCCACCAGACCGAAGGAGATCAGCCCCTCCGGCGGCCCCACCTTGACCGCGGCCCGCGGGCCATCCAAGGCCAGCACATAGGCGGGGTACCCTAAAGCTACCCCAAGGCCGCGACGCTGGCCAATGGTAAATCCATGCAAGCCCCGGTGCCGGCCCAGAAGGCGGCCCTGGCCGTCCTCGATCGGTCCGGGCCGCAGGGCGCCGTGGCGGGCCATCAGCTCATCCCATCCCCCGGGGGGCAGGAAGCAGCCGTCCTGGCTCTCTGGCCGCTGGGCGGCAAACAGGCCCGCGGCCTGGGCCATTTCCCGCACCTGGGCCTTGGTCAGACCGCCGAGGGGGAAGCGCAGGCGCTCCAAAAGCGCTGGCTCCACCCGGGCCAGGAAATAGGCCTGGCTTTTGCGCGGGTCCAGGCCCTCGGCCAAGCGGACCCCATCCCGGCCCGGCTCCAGCCGGGCGTAATGCCCGGTGGCCAGAGCCTGGCAACCGTCGGCCGCCGCCGCCGCCCAGAGCAGGGGCAGCTTGACCCGGGCGTTGCACCAGGCGCAGGGGTTGGGCGTGCGCCCGGTGGCGTAGGCCGC
>JAIUYB010000482.1 GCA_020216625.1 Desulfarculus sp. | reverse complement strand
ATTATAGCCAGGAATCGTTATCGGTCCATTGCGCAAATCCCTGGCGCATTAGGGGATTGCACAAAAAACCATAGGCAATTGACATCCTTAGCCATGAATGATATGTGATGGGGCGGCGCACTGAAGACCACACCATTGAGTCATGGAGCGGCCCTGAACCGGGGCCGTGTTGCTTTAAGCCCGAGACCATCGGCATCCAGGAGGCGATATGTTCCAAATTTTGTCCAAAACGGAGCTGGCCCAGGGCACGGTGGTGGCCAACGAGATCATGGCCCCCAAAATCGCGGCCAAGGCTCGACCTGGTCAATTCGTGATCCTCAGGGTCAACGAGACCGGCGAGCGCATCCCGCTGACCATGGCCGACACCGACCCCAAACGCGGCACCATCACCATCATCTACCAAGTAGTGGGCAAGACCACGGCGCTGCTCAAGAGCCTCAACGTGATGGATTACATCCAGGACATCGCCGGCCCCCTGGGACGCCCCACCCCCATCGAGAAGAAGGGCACCATCATCTGCGTGGGCGGCGGCACCGGCGTGGCGGTGTTGCACCCCATCACCCGCGGGTTCAAGCAGGCCGGCAACAAGGTCATCGGCATCATCGGCGCGCGCACCAAGGACCTGCTGATCATGGAAGACAAGATGCGCGCGGCCACCGACGAGCTTTACGTCTGCACCGATGACGGCTCCTACGGCCACGCCGGCTTCGTCACCGACGTCCTGCGCGAGCAGCTGACCAAGCTGGGCAGCGAGGTGAAGGAGGCGGTGACCATCGGGCCAGTGCCCATGATGAAGTTTTGCGCCAAGGTCACCGCCGAGTTCGGGGTGCCCACCATGGTCAGCCTCAACGCCATCATGGTGGACGGCACCGGCATGTGCGGCTGCTGCCGGGTCAGCGTGGGCGGCAAGACCGAGTTCGCCTGCGTGGACGGGCCGGAGTTCGACGGCCACAAGGTGGACTTCGAGGAGCTGGGCCGCCGCCTGACCGCCTATCAGAAGCAGGAGAAGGAGGCCATGGACCTCTACCAGCACAAGTGCTCCTGCGCCGCCAATCAGTAGCCGCCTAAAAGTGGAGAAGCCGACCATGGCCGAAGATAAAGTGAAGAAGGAGAAGGTGGGCCGCCACCAGATGCCCGAGCAGGCCCCCGAGGTCCGCCGCCGCAATTTCAAGGAAGTGCCCCTGGGCTACACCGCCGAGATGGCCCAGGCCGAGGCCGGCCGCTGCCTGCAATGCAAGAAGCCCGCTTGCGTGGAGGGCTGCCCGGTGGGGGTGCCCATCCCCGAGTTCATCAACCGCATCGCCGAGGGCGACTTCGTGGGCGCCATCCTCAAGCTGTGGGAGAAGAACAGCCTGCCGGCGGTCTGCGGGCGGGTCTGCCCCCAGGAGAACCAGTGCGAGGGGCAGTGCATCCTGGGCAAGAAGGACCAGCCGGTGGCCATCGGCAACCTGGAGCGCTTCGCCGCCGACTGGGCCCGGGGGCGCTCCGAGGTGCCCATGCCCCCGCTCAAGCCCAAAACCGGCAAAAAGGTGGCGGTGGTGGGCTCCGGCCCCGGCAGCCTCACCGTGGCCGGCGACCTGATCCGCAAGGGGCATGATGTCACCATCTACGAGGCCTTCCACAAACCCGGCGGCGTGCTGGTCTATGGCATCCCCGAGTTCCGCCTGCCCAAGGAGATCGTGGCCGCGGAGGTCAACTTCCTGGAGCGCCTGGGCGTGAAGGTGGAGTGCAACGCGGTGGTGGGCCGCACCGTGACCGTGGACGAGCTGCTGGAGAACGAGGGCTTCGACGCCGTCTACATCGGCGTGGGCGCGGGTCTGCCCCGCTTCCTGGGCATCCCGGGCGAGAACCTGATGGGCGTCTACAGCGCCAACGAGTACCTCACCCGCAGCAACCTGATGAAGGCCTACCTCTTCCCCGAGTACGACACCCCCCTGGTCAAGGGCCAGCATGTCTGCGTCTTTGGCGGCGGCAACGTGGCCATGGACGCCCTTCGCACCGCCATGCGCATGGGCTGCGACGACGTGAAATGCGTCTACCGCCGCTCCCACGAGGAGATGCCCTGCCGGGCCGAGGAGCTGCACCACGCCGAGCAGGAGGGCATCCAATTCTTCTATCTGCACAACCCCATCCGTTTCATCGGTGACGAGCGCGGCTGGCTCAAGGCGGTGGAATTGCAGGAGATGGAGCTGGGCGAGCCCGACGAGAGCGGTCGCCGCCGCCCGGTGGCCAAGCCCGGCAGCACCAAGACCATCGACTGCGACATGGCCATCATCGCCGTGGGCAGCGGGGCCAACCCCCTGGTCACCGCCACCACCCCTGGCCTGGTGGTTAACAAGTGGGGCTACATCGAGGCCGACGAGGCCGGCAAGACCAAGAAGCCCAAGGTCTGGGCCGGCGGCGACATCGTCACCGGCGCGGCCACCGTCATCCTGGCCGCCGGCGCCGGCCGCAAGGCCGCCGACAGCATCCACCAGCATCTGACCTGGGGCTGGTAGCCGCCGGAATTCCGGTCAATTGCCCGAATCGGAACGGGAGGGGTTGTGGCCCCTCCCGTTCCGTCTTATAATTCGCCTGCCCCGAATGCCCGGGGCGGGAGCGCCTTCATGATCGACGTGCAGAGCCAGCCCGACGACCGCAACATCGCCATCGACAAGGTGGGGGTGAAAAACATCCGCTATCCCATCACGGTGCTGGACCGGGCCAACGGCGCCCAGCAGACCGTGGCCTCCATCAACATGTACGTGGACCTGCCCCACCAGTACAAGGGCACCCACATGTCCCGCTTCATCGAGGTCCTCTCCGAGCACTCCAACAACATCAACATCCGCAATCTGCACGGCATTCTGGAGGAGATCAAGACCCGGCTGGACGCGGCCAGCGCCCACATGGAGGTGGAGTTCCCCTACT
>JAIUYB010000481.1 GCA_020216625.1 Desulfarculus sp. | reverse complement strand
GAACTCCACGATGCGGGTGTAGCCGCCCTCCGGGGGTAGGCCCAGGAGCTGCTCCAGGCGGGCCATGGTGGGGGCGGGGCCGCCCTGGAAGAACCGCTTTAGCTCCGGAGCGGCGGTCACCCACAACTCGCCGAAACTCAGGAGATAATCCCGCCCCACCCAGTTATCGTAGTAGTTGCGGGTCAGGGCGACCATCTTCACCCGACCCTGGCCGGGGGCGCCTTCCCAGACCAGGTTCGGGTTCCAGGCCACGATCGGGATGAGATCGTGGCTGATCTTGCTGGCGGTCGGGTACTTGGCGTCGGCCACCGCCGCCTGGTAAGCCGGGTCGGCGTAGTTGGCCGACCAAGCCGGAACCAGGCCGTTGAGCAAAAGCAGAATGGCCAGCAGCCAGCGGACGGCCATGCCAGGGGACTTCAACGGGCGGCGCGCGGGGGTGTGAATGGACGGCATACCCAACCTCTCGGAATGATTGCTCCAAATGGACAGCGACCGCCTCCCGCCGAGGCGGCGGTTGCCAGCATGCCGGATCATCCTAGCACGATGGTCCGCCGCGGCGGACCATTTCGCGCCTCCCTCGGAGGCCGTGACCGGCCCGAGAACCTGGCAAGCGCGTTTTCCCCGCCGGGGTGGTCCATTATTTGATAACCTTGAAACCATCGTGTTCTGCCCCCCTGAAATCTCTATCCCATGGGCGTCGTCCGTGAACGGCCACCAGAACATTGACCGCCCCGCCGCCATGTCGCCGGACATCTGCTGCCTGAATTGGCGCGGGTTATTCTCCTATTTGCGCAAGCATCACGGCGAGGAGGCGGTGGCGCGCCTGGTGGAGGGGCTGGTGGGCAACCCGGCCTATCTGCTGCCCGACCGGGCCGACACCAACCGCCTGGCGCCGGTGAGCCTGGAAAACCTGGAGGACGAGTCCTGCTGGATCTCCAACGAGCTGTCGTTGAAATTGTTGAGCAATGTCAATCAGGTGGTGCCCCTGCCCGATCCCTTGCGGGTGGCTGGCGAAGGCGCGGTCCTGGAGAGGCTGTCTCGGCGGGAGTTGTTCATCAGCCGCATCCTGGGTCCCGAAGCCTTGGCCCGCCAGGCGCAAAGGCTCAACGCCCGCTTCAACCGCACCAAGGAGGTGGAGCTGAGCCGGCTCAACAACCGGGAGGCGGTCTTTTCCCTGCGCTATTTCCCTGGGTTCCGGGTGACCAAGGATGTATGCCGCTGGAACCTGGGCATCTATGTCGGCCTGCTCCGGGCCTCGGGTTGCAGCCTGATCCACGCGCACGAGACCAAGTGCGTGTTGGAGGGCGACGATTGCTGCGAGTTCAGCCTGAGCTGGGGACCGGCCGGGCTTTACAAGCGCCTGTCCCGCTGGCTGCTGCGCAGCACGGTCAACGACCTGCTGGCCGAATACGACCAAACCCTGAAGGACCGCAACCGGCTGATCATGGAGCTGACCCAGGAGATCGAAAGCCGCCGCGAGGCCCAGGAGAGCCTGGCCGGCAGCGAGCGGCGCTATCGGGAGCTATTCGACGGCGTCAACGACCTGATTCTCACCCATGACAGCCAAGGGGTGATCACCAGCATCAACCCGGCGGTGGCCCGCGCCCTGGGCTATCCGGTCTCCGAGGTGCAGGGCCGGCCGCTGTCCTTTTTCATGCCCCCGGCCTCCCAGGCGCTCTATCGCGATGACTACCTGCCCCGCATCCTGGCCAACGGAGAAGATTCGGGCATCGTGCGTTGCCTGGACCGGTCCGGGAAGCCGCATCTGTTCGAATACCGCAACGTGGTTTCCCTGGACCAGGCCGGACGGCCCCAGGTCAACAGCATCGCCCGCGACGTCACCGAGCGCATCGAGGCCCACCGTCGCATGAAGCAGATGCAGGCTGAGATCATCCAGGCCCGCAAGATGGAGGCGGTGGGAAATCTGGCCAGCGGCATCGCGCATGATTTCAACAACCTGCTGCAATCGATCATGGGCTTTACCCAACTGCTGCTGGCCGACGAGGGCCTGGAGCCCACCGTGCGCGAGGCCCTGGAACAGATCGATTTGGCCACCCAGCGGGGAGCGGACCTGGTGCGCCGCCTGGTCAGCTTCGGGATCCCATCGCCGGAAACCCTGCGCCCCACCGACCTCAACCAGGAGATCCGCCAGGCCATCGACCTGCTGGAGCGGACCTTGCCCAAGATGATCTCCATCGAATATGACTTCGGTGACGATCTTTGCCTGGTCAATGCCGCGCCGGCCTCCCTGGAGCAGGTTTTCCTTAATCTGGCCCTGAACGCCAAGGACGCCATGCCCCAGGGCGGGCGGATCAAGGTCTCCACCCGGAGGGCGAGCCTGGATCGGCAACAGGCTGAATCCCTGGGCGGGCTGTTTCCGGGCGAGCACCTGCGGCTGACCATCAGCGACAGCGGAGAGGGCGTCCCCCCGGAGGTGCTGGGCAAGATTTTCGATCCCTTCTTCACCACCAAGCCCCTGGGCCGGGGCTCCGGCCTGGGGCTTTACACGGTTTACCAGATCGTCAAGGCCATGGGCGGGCACATCGCCTGCACCAGCCCTCCCGGACAGGGCGCGACCTTCGAGATCCTCTTGCCGTGCAGCCAAGAGGCCCCGCCAGCGCCAAATCGTCAGGCGTCCTTCAACACCCTGGCCTTGGCCGGCAACCAGACCGTGATCCTGGCCGATGACGAGGCCTCGATCCTGACCGCGGGGCGCACCGTCTTGAGCCAGGCCGGGTACCGGGTGCGGGCGGCGGCCAGCGGCGAGGCGGCCCTGGACCTCTACCGGAGTCTGGCCGGCGAAGTGGCCCTGGTGATCCTGGACCTGGGGATGCCCGGCATGGGCGGCCAGCGCTGTTTGGAGGCGATTCTGGACCAGGACCCGGGCCAGCCGGTGATCGTGGCCAGCGGCTACT
>JAIUYB010000012.1 GCA_020216625.1 Desulfarculus sp. | reverse complement strand
GCGGGTGGTCTTCATCGTGCTGATGCCCCTCAAGCACACCGGCCTGGCCGCCGCCGTGCCCCCCGCACCGGAAGAGGTCGCCCGTTTCCTGGCCCAAGCCCGGCTGCGCCTGCCCGCGCCCCGTCACCACCTGGGCTGCGCCCGGCCCCGGGGGCGCTATCGCCAGGAACTGGACGCCCTGGCCGTGGCCGCCGGCATCAACGTCCTGGCCATCCCCAGCGACGGCGCCCTGCAAACCGCCGCGCAATACTCCCGCCCCACCTCCCTGGCCGAAACCTGCTGCTCCCTGGCCTAGGCAGGGGAGGGTGGGGGGGCATGAAGAGAATGTGGGGTGGATCCTTTTGGAGGCCCAAAAGGGTCCCCCCAAACCCCCTCCCCAAGAGCCAGCGGCGGTTTCCCCCTTCGGCCAAAGCTGCTATAGTTTGCTGAATCGGATTCGTTATCACCGCAGGGAGGCAAGCATGTCCCAGGCCGCCGAGCGCCTCAAGCCCCAACCCCAGAGCCCCGAACACGTGCGTATGTCCCTGGCCGCGGCCATGACCCTGGGGCTGGCCGAGGGCCGCTTCTACCGCAACGCCCGCCTGGGCTGCATCAACCTCCTGCTCACCTATCCCGGCGGTTGCAAGGCCAACTGCGCCTTCTGCGGCCTGGCCCGCGAAAAGCACACCGAGGCTTATGAGCCCCGCTTCGAGAAGTTCATCCGCGTCACCTGGCGCTCCTGGCCCCTGGAGCAGATCATTGCCCGCTGCCAGTCCGCCCCGGCCTGGGTCCAGCGGGTCTGCATCAGCATGATCACCCACCCCCGGGCCAAGGACGACACCCTGGAGATCTGCCGCCGGGTGCGCGCCGCCACCAACCTTCCGGTGAGTCTGCTCATCGCCCCCACCATGCTGCGCGAGGAAGACCTGCTGGAGCTCAAGGCCGCCGGGGCCGACCGCGTGGGCGTGGCCATCGACGCCGCCACCCCGGAGATCTTCCAGAACCTGCGCGGCAAGCCGGTGGGCGGCCCCCACCGCTGGGACCACTATTGGCGCATCTACGAAAAGGCCATGGCGGTCTTCGGCCGGGACATGGTCGGCGTGCACCTGATTCACGGCCTGGGCGAGAGCGAGCGGGAGTTGGTGGAGGTCATCGACCGCGCCCGGGCCCTGGGCGGCGGCACCCACCTTTTCTGCTTCTTCCCCGAGAAATTCTCCGCCCTGGCCGACACTCCCCAGCCTCCGGCCAGCGGCTACCGCCGCATCCAACTGGCCCGCTGGCTCATCGACCACGACCAGGCCCGGGCCGCCGACATGAGCTTCGACGACCAGGGGCGCATCACCGACTTCGGGGTCGATCCGGCGGTGATGGAGGCCGCCATCGCCTCCGGCCAGCCCTTCATGACCTCCGGCTGCCCCGGGGCCGATGGCCAAGTGGCCTGCAACCGCCCCTTTGGCAACGAGAAACCCGGCAACGACCTGCGCAACTACCCCTTCGCCCTCAACGCCGAGGACATCGCCCTGGTCCGCCAGCAACTGGTTCAGTACTGATCACCCTCCCGGCCCGTCCCGGCCCATCCCCGGACCGGGCCGGGACTAGCTCCCGCCCGCTTCTCCGGCCCGCGGACAAATCCACCGGAAAAGCGTGTCCTCAAGCTTGACACCGCCGTTTCCGGCCTCATCCTTTCTAATGATGGCATCAACCGCCGCCGGTTTTGAGGCGCGCGCGAGCCGCAAGGGGGTTCCGAGACGACGAAAGTCATGTTGCAGGGCGCTCGGGCAGGTGATATATGCTTATGATTTCCCGAGTCTGTAACGGATGCTCACCGCCCCTTTGCGAGGATTAGGGTCATGAAAGCCAGTTTCGAGGAGCTCAGCTCAGTGCAGCGCCGCGTCACCGTGGAGGTGCCGGCGGCCGACGTGGACCGCACCCTGGATGGTCTGTACAAACGCTTGGCCCGCCAGGCCAAGATTCGCGGCTTCCGCCCCGGCAAGGTGCCCCGCAGCATCCTGGAGAAATACTACGCGCCCCAGATCCTGGCCGAGGCGGCCGAGGCGCTGATCAGCGACAACTACACCAAGGCCCTGGAGGAAACCAAGCTGGATCCGGTGGCCCAGCCTGATTTCGACTTCGGCCTGCCGGCCGCCGGCCAGGACTACACCTTCACCGTGACCCTGGACGTCAAGCCCGAGTTCGAGCTGGACCCCTCCCTGTACAAGGGCCTGAAGCTTCAGGAGCCCAAGCTGGAGGTCACCGACCAGGAGATCGCCAAGCGGCTGGAGGCACTGGCCGAGCGCCAGGCCATGCTGGCCCCCCTGGACGCCCCCCGCCCGGCCCAGACCGGCGACGTGGTGATCATCGACTACCAGTCCAGCAAGGGCGGCCAGCCGGTCGCCGGCGGCGCGGCCGAGAACGTCGAGGTGGAGCTGGGCAAGGGCAACGTGCCCGAGGAGATCGAGGTGGCGTTGGTGCGGGCCGAGCCCGGCCAGGAGATCAAGACCACGGTCCATTACGGCGACGAGGCCGGCAACCCCGAGCTCAAGAACCAGGACGTGGATTTCGTGATCCAGGTCAAGGACGTCAAGCGCAAGCTGGCCCCGGAGATCGACGACGATTTCGCCCGCTCCATCAGCCCGGAGTTCGAGACCCTGGCGGTGCTCAAGGACCGCATCCGCAATGATCTCGATGAGATGTTCCAGGATCAGCGCGACGTGGCCGTGCGCAACCAGATCATGGAGCAGATCCGCGAGCTGGGCCAGTTCGACGTGCCGGCCACCTTGGTCAGCGCCGAGGCCAAATCCATGCTGGAGGACTTCAAGACCCGTCTGCGCCGCCAGGGCCTGGACCCGGCCGAGGCGGGCTTGGACGACGCCAAGCTATTGGAGGACTTCAAGGAGCAGGCCCAGAAAAAGGTCCGGGCCGGCATCGTCCTGGGCCGGATCTCCGATCAGGAAAAAATTGACGTGACGCCCGAGGATGTCGATAAGGAAATAGAGAAGGCGGCGTCGCGGATGGGGCAGCCCGCGCAGATCATCAAAGAAATGTACATGAAAAACAACATGATGCCCACGCTGCACGCCCGTCTGCTGGAAGAAAAGACTTTGCAGGCGATTCGGGCCGATGCTATCATTGAAGCAGTCGACCCCGCCCAACTGGCTTCCATGACTAACGATTAGCGTACGGTATTCCGGACGCAGGGGGATCGCCTCAAATGAACCTTATCCCGTTTGTCATCGAGCACACCAGCCGCGGCGAGCGCTCCTACGACATCTACTCGCGGCTGTTGAAAGACCGCATCGTCATGCTGGGCTCCAGCATCGACGACACGGTGGCCAACATCATCATCGCCCAGTTGCTCTTTCTGGAGGCCGACGACCCCGGCAAGGACATCCACATGTATATCAACTCCCCGGGTGGCGTGGTGACCGCGGGGTTGGCCATCTACGACACCATGCAGTACATCAAGCCCAAGGTGAGCACGCTGTGCCTGGGCCAGGCCAGCTCCATGGGCGCTCTGCTCCTGGCCGCCGGCGAGAAGGGCATGCGTTACACCCTGCCCCACAGCCGCATCCTGATCCATCAGCCCATGGGCGGCTTCTCCGGCCAGGCCACCGACATCGACATCCACGCCCGCGAGATTCTGAAAATGCGGGAGGAGCTCAATCAAATACTGGCTCACCACACCGGGCAGCCGCTGGATAAAATCGCCGCCGATACCGAGCGCGACTACTTCATGAGCGGCGAGGCTGCCCTGGAATACGGCATCGTTGACAAGGTGATCGCCCATCGCGAGGGGGCCTGAGGCGTCACCGCGACCCCTGCTTCGGCAGGCGGAGGCCAAAGCTAGATGACCAAGAAGACCAATGGCAAGGGATCGGATCTGGTTTGCTCCTTCTGCGGCAAGAGCCAGGACGAGGTCAAGAAGCTCATCGCCGGACCCTCGGTGTACATCTGCGATGAATGCATCGAGCTGTGCAACGAGATCATCGAGGAGGAGTACCAGAAGGAGGAGGCCGCATCCCGGGTCTCCATCCCCAAGCCCCGCGAGATCAAGTCCATCATCGATGAGTACGTGATCGAGCAGGAGCGGGCCAAGAAAATTCTGGCCGTGGCCGTGCACAACCACTACAAGCGCATCGAGAGCCGGGTGGAGATGGGCGGAGTGGAGCTGCAGAAGAGCAACATCATGCTCATCGGCCCCACCGGCAGCGGCAAGACCCTGCTGGCCCAGACCCTGGCCAAGATCCTCAACGTCCCCTTCACCATCGCCGACGCCACCACCCTGACCGAGGCCGGCTACGTGGGCGAGGACGTGGAGAACATCATCCTGAACCTCCTCCAGGCCGCCGACTACGACGTGGAGAAGGCCCAGCGCGGCATCGTCTACATCGACGAGATCGACAAGATCGCCCGCAAGAGCGAGAACCCCTCCATCACCCGCGACGTCAGCGGCGAGGGCGTGCAGCAGGCTCTGCTCAAGATCATCGAGGGCACCATGGCCAGCGTGCCGCCCAAGGGCGGGCGCAAGCATCCGCAGCAGGAGTTCGTCAAGGTGGACACCACCAACATCCTGTTCATCTGCGGCGGCGCCTTCGTGGGCCTGGACAAGCTGATCAAGAACCGGGTGGGGGCCAAGACCCTGGGCTTCACCGCCAACGTCGCCGACCGCCAGGAGGAGATGCCCCTGGGCGAGGTGCTGGCCCGCTGCCAGCCCGAGGACCTGATCCGCTTCGGCCTCATCCCCGAGTTCGTGGGCCGGCTGCCGGTGGTGGCCACGCTCGACGAGCTGAGCGAGGAGGCCATGATCCGCATCCTGCGCGAGCCCAAGAACGCCCTGACCAAGCAGTACGCCAAGCTCTTCGAGTTCGAGGGCGTGGAGCTGAAGTTCACCGACGAGGCCCTCAAGGCCGTGGCCAAGGAGGCGTTGTCGCGCAAGAGCGGCGCCCGCGGCCTGCGCTCCATCCTGGAGTCGGCCATGCTGGACATCATGTACGACCTGCCCTCCCTGAAGGACGTTCAGGAGTGCGTGATCGGCGAGGAAGTCATCACCCGCGGCGAGGAGCCCCTGCTGCTCTACTCCAAGCAGGCGGAATACGCATAAAGCCCGCCGCCATGATCCGCGCCCGGGGCGAGACCAAAACCATTGACCGGCCGGGCGGCGCTGGCGACGGCGCCGCCCGGTGGGCCCAGTGAGAATGCCCCGTGGCGGGCCTCGGCCCTTGCGCCCCTCGTTCCTGGACATGCTTATCAAGCGCGACACCCAGCGCCTGAGAGGTGCCTACATGCATGCGCCCTTGTTACCGCTTCGCGACATCGTGGTCTTCCCCCACATGGTGGCCCCGCTTTTCGTGGGCCGGGAGAAGTCCGTGGCGGCCCTGGAATACGCCATGGAACACGACCGCACCATCTTCCTGGCCACCCAGCGCGAGGCCCGGGTGGATGAGCCGGGCCAGGAGGACATCTACCGCCTGGGCACCATCAGCACCGTGCTGCAACTGCTGCGCCTGCCCGATGGCACGGTCAAGGCCCTGATCGAGGGCAAGGAGCGGGCCACCATCCGCCAGTTCCTGCCCCACCCGGACCTCTTCCTGGTGGAGGTGGAGCCCCTGGCCGAGGGCCTGCCGGCCGACCTGGAGTCCGAGGCCCTGATCCGCTCAGTCAACTCCGGCTTCGAGCAATACGCCAAGCTCCAGAAGAAGATTCCCCAGGAGGTGTTGCTCAGCGTCTCGGCCATCACCTCGCCCGGCCTGTTGGCCGATACCGTGGTGGGGCACATGCCCTTCAAGCTGGAGGACAAGCAGCAGCTTCTGGAGATCATCGAGCCCAACCGCCGCCTGGAGCGTCTCTACGAGCTGATGCGGGCGGAGATCGAGATTCTGCAGATCGAGCAGCGCATCAAGAGCCGGGTCAAGCGCCAGATGGAAAAGACCCAGCGCGAGTACTACCTCAACGAGCAGATGCGCGCGATCCAGAAGGAGATGGGCGAAAAGGACGACTCCAAGAGCGAGGCCAAGGAGCTGGAGGATAAGCTCAAGGCCAAGCGTCTGCCCCGCGACGCCGCCGAGAAGGTCCGCGCCGAACTGAAGAAGCTCAAGATGATGTCGCCCATGAGCGCCGAGGCCACCGTGGTGCGCAACTACGTGGACTGGCTCTTGGGCATCCCCTGGAACGAGCGCACCCGCGACAAGCTGGAGATCCGGGAGGCCAAGGCCATCCTGGACGAGGACCACTACGGCCTGGAGAAGCCCAAGGAGCGCATCCTGGAGTTCCTGGCGGTGCAGGCCATGGTGCGCAAGATCAAGGGCCCCATCCTCTGCTTCGTGGGCCCCCCCGGGGTGGGCAAGACCAGCCTGGCCCGCTCCATCGCCCGGGCCATGGGGCGCAACTTCATCCGGGTCTCCCTGGGCGGCGTGCGCGACGAGGCCGAGATCCGCGGCCACCGCCGCACCTACATCGGGGCCTTGCCCGGCAAGATCATCCAGTCCATGCGCCGGGCCCGCTCGGTCAACCCGGTCTTCTGCCTGGACGAGGTGGACAAGATGTCCACCGACTTCCGGGGCGACCCCTCGGCCGCCCTGTTGGAGGTCCTGGACCCGGAGCAGAACTCCGCCTTCAACGACCACTACCTGGACGTGGACTACAACCTCTCCGAGGTGATGTTCATCACCACCGCCAACACCCTCTACTCCATCCCGGCCCCTCTCCAGGACCGCATGGAGATCATCCGCCTGCCCGGCTACACCGAGCTGGAGAAGCTGGCCATCGCCAAGCAGTTCCTGCTCACCAAGCAGGCCAAGGCCAACGGCCTGAAGCCCGAGCAGGTCCAGATCTCCGACAACGCCATTCTGGAGATCATCCAGCGCTACACCCGGGAGTCCGGGGTGCGCAACCTGGAGCGCGAGATCGCCGCCATCTGCCGCAAGGTGGTCAAGAAGCTGGTGGAGGAGGACGACCGCCAGGGGGTGGTCAAGATCAGCCGCAGCGCGGTGGAGGCCCACCTGGGGGTGCCCAAGTACCGCTACGGACTGCCCGAGGACGCGGACACCGTGGGGCTGGCCAACGGCCTGGCCTGGACCGAGGTGGGCGGGGACGTGCTGACCATCGAGGTGGTGATCCTGCCCGGCCGGGGCAAGCAGATGATCACCGGCAAGCTGGGCGAGGTGATGCAGGAGTCGGCCCAGGCGGCCCTGTCCTATGTGCGCTCCCGGGGCCGGGGCCTGGGCCTGCCCGAGGACTTCTACCGCCAGCTGGACATCCACATCCACGTGCCCGAGGGCGCCACCCCCAAGGACGGACCCTCGGCCGGCATCACCCTGGCCACCGCCCTGGTCAGCGCCCTGACCCGCATTCCGGTGCGGGCCGATGTGGCCATGACCGGGGAGATAACCCTGCGCGGCCGGGTGCTGCCCATTGGCGGCCTGCGCGAAAAGGTCCTGGCCGCCCACCGGGCCAACATCAAGAAGGTCCTGATCCCCAAGGATAACCAGAAGGATATCAAGGAGATCCCCGAGCGGGTGCTCAAGGCGGTGGAGCTGGTGCCGGTGGAGCACATGGACCAGGTCCTCAAGGAGGCCCTGGCGGTGGAGGACCCCGAGACCCTGTTCAAAGCCCCTCACGAGCCCTATTGCCTGCCCATGAGCGGAGAGGCGGAGAAGGCCACGGAGGTGGTGGCCCACTAGCTGGCGAACAGGCTCGCCAAGCACGCAAGTGCCTATTGACAGGCGCCGTTGCGGCTGATAAATAGGAGTCCCTGTCGGGCAGTGGTTCTGGGGCTGGCCCTGGCAAAGGGTCCGCCGGAGGCCGAAGCTGCCCGGCGGGAAATGGGCCGGAAATGGGCGGATAGCTCAGTTGGGAGAGCATCGGCCTTACAAGCCGGGGGTCGCAGGTTCGAGCCCTGTTCCGCCTACCACCACCGCCTGGGCGGTGGGCCGCCGGACAGGGAGCCGGAACCCGGACCGGGATGAAACATAGCCACAGTCTCTACGCGGGGGCGTAGCTCAGTTTGGTTAGAGCGCCGGCCTGTCACGCCGGAGGCCGCGAGTTCGAGCCTCGTCGTCCCCGCCACAATATCGAGGGGTTAGCCGCTGAACCGGCTAGCCCCTCAGCCTTTGCGGGGGGGCCGACTCCCCGAATCATCTTCCGTTGCCCACAACGCGCCTGAGCCGACCCCGCAAGCTGGGGATCGGCCTGGTGTTGAACTGGCGAACTTCTGATCTGTTGGGCGATCCCCCGTGCAATCGCTTGCGCCGCGATGGTTTCGATGGCCCCTGTGGCTGACTTAATGCCCCAACACGCTTCGTCACCAACAGAGAGACGCTCCCAGCCCGTGGTGAGCACCCACCTCGCTCGCTCGCGCCGCCATCCTTATAAAATTGGGAATCCGGCTGTCACTGGTCGCCTGTCTTCCTGGGAGGGAGGGACGTGGCTTCATTCCTCCAGGGCGTGGCCAAAAATACAGACGGGCGGGGTGGTTCCCAGCCCGTCTGCTTCTCTTTGGCGCGCTTGGCTTCGAGCGGGCCTCAGTCCTCCTCCTTGGGTATCTCGGCTCTTTTTTTGGAGAACCAGGGGATCATGGGCGAGATCAGAAGGAGCAGGGCGATGACCAGACAACCGGCGGCCAGGGGGCGGGTGAAAAAGATGCTGAAATCACCCTGGGACATTATTAGCGACTTGCGCAGGTTGTTCTCCATCATGGGCCCCAGCACGAAGGCCAGCACCAGGGGCGCGCCCTCGTACTCGAACTTCTTCATCAAATAGCCGATGATGCCGAAAACCAACATGACGTAGATGTCAAAGACCGTGTTGTTGACGCTGTAAACGCCCACCAGGCAAAAGAGGAGGATCAGGGGGAACAATATCTTGTATGGAATCTTGAGGATCTGCACCCAAAGGCTGATCAGGGGCAGATTCAGGATCAAGAGCATCAAGTTGCCGACGTACATGCTGACGATGACACCCCAAAACAAATCGGGGTGCTGCTTCATCATCAGAGGGCCGGGAGTCACTCCATGGATCATGAAGGCTCCTAACAGCATGGCCATGATCACGTTGGGAGGGATGCCCAGGGTCATGAGCGGGATGAACGCCCCACCGGTGGCGGCGTTGTTGGCCGCCTCGGGCCCGGCCACGCCCTCGATGGCGCCCTTGCCGAAGCGTTCGGGATGCTTGGAAAGCCTTTTCTCCAAGGCATAGGACACAAAGGAGGAGATCACCGCTCCACCGCCAGGCAGCACTCCCAGCAAAAACCCCAAAACAGAACCCCGGGCGATAGGGCCGTTGCTGGCCTTCCAGTCTCCCCGGGTGGGCATGAGGCCCTTGATGTCTGTTTTTAAAATCTCCCGGCGCACCACCTGCTCGATATTGAGCAACACCTCCGAAACCCCGAATATGCCCATGACGATGGGCACCAAGCCCACCCCGTCCAACAACTCCATCTGGTTGAAGGTGAAGCGCGGGAGCGCGCTCATGGTGTCCAGGCCCACCAAGCCCAGGACCAAGCCGAAGCCGGCCATGATCAGGGCCTTGGCTATTGAGCCGTGGGCCAGGTAGATAAGAATGGTCAGCCCCAGGACCATCAGGGTGAAATACTCCGGCGGCCCGAATTTTAGGGCGAAGCTGGCCAGCGGGGGGGCCACCAGCATCAGGCCCAGTACGGCGATGGTTCCCGCGATGAAGGAGCCGAAAGCGGCCATGCCCAAGGCCGGACCCGCCCGGCCTTGGCGGGCCATCTGATAGCCGTCCAGGCAGGTGACCACCGATGCCGCCTCGCCGGGGATGTTGACCAGGATGGAGGTGGTGGAGCCGCCATACATGGCCCCGTAGTAAATGCCAGCCAACATGATGATGGCGGCTTCGGGGGTGGTCTTGAAGGTGGAGGGCAGGAGCAGGGACATGGCGCCAACTGGCCCGATACCGGGCAACACGCCGATAAGGGTGCCCACGAACACCCCGATGAAACAGAAGAGCAGGTTCTCGGGCTGGAGGGCCACGGAGAAGCCGATTCCCAGGTAGTTCCAAAGGTCCATGGCGGATCAACCTCCCAACAAGCCCAAAGGGAGCTGGCACTGCAGCCATACTCTGAACAGGCCATAGGCGACCAGGGTGCTGATCACCGCCCCCAGGATGGCCATGGACCAACCTTGCGGCTCCACCGCCTTGAAAAGGAAGATCATCAGCAGGGTGGTGGCCAGGATGAAACCCAGGGG
This sequence comes from Desulfarculus sp., assembly GCA_020216625.1. GTDB lineage: Bacteria > Desulfobacterota > Desulfarculia > Desulfarculales > Desulfarculaceae > JACRDC01. Next base: position 4,081 of record JAIUYB010000012.1, on the reverse strand, counting down.
AGTGAGCAGATAGGCATAAATAAAGAGCGCCGCCAACACCGCGATCACCTTTTTATAGGCGACGCCGGACCAAATCGCCTTCATCTCCCCTTGGACGGACTGCCTCCAAGCCGCCTGGACCATGACGATGCCCGACAGGATGGCCATGATCACGCCCACCCAAAAGAACATGAAACCGCCTCCGGGGTTGGTCAGGCTGCCGAGCCCCAGGTCATGACCACCCAGGCAGATCCCGAGGCTGATGGCCATCCAGAAAAGGGAGCTGAATAGGTCTGGGGTCCTCACCTCGACCTCCATGACGGCTTGCCGCCGTCCCGGCGCCCAGCGCCGCAAGAAGGCATGGGTTTTGGGGTGCTCCCGGCCCTGGTCCGCGCCGGCGAGTCGGCAGGCCAAGGCCCACCCCGCCGGCGCGAACCGGGACAACCAAGAGACGTTACTGCTTCTTCAGACCCAGGATTTCCGCGTTTTCCTTTTCTTCCAAGAACATCGCATTGGCGGAGTCGGCGTAGTCCTTGGCGTTCTTGTAGGCGGGGACCATGTAGAAGTCGTTCAGAACCTTCTGGAAGGAGGGTTCGTCCATGGCTTTCTTGAAGGCGTCGTGCAGGATGGCCACCACCTGGGGATCCATGCCCTTGGGACCGGCGATGCCAAAGGGCGAGGAGGCCACGATGTCATAGCCCAGCTCCTTCAGGGTGGGAACATCGGGCCACTTCTGGCTGCGCGTCTCGGTCCAGATGGCCAGCAGGCGCAGATCACCCGATTCGACCTGGGGAGCCCATCCGGAGGTCTCGGCCCCGACCATGACATGGCCGCCCATGGTGGCGGAAATGACCTCTATGCCGCCCTTCTGCGGAACGTGGATCCAGTTGATGCCCTCTTTCTTGGCCAGCTTTTCCATGGTGACGTGCTGCATCACGCCCACCCCCGGGGTGGCGTAGGTCACCTTGCCCGGGTTGGCCTTGGCATAGTCCAAGAGCTCTCTCAGCGTCTTCCAAGGAGCGTCACTCTTGACCACGATGCCGTAGGTGTAGCCGGTGAGCTGGATGATCCAGGTGAAATCCGTGAGGGGGTCCCAGGTGGTCTTGATGGTGTGCGGCAGGCGGAACACACCCATGGGAATCTGGGATAAGGTGTAGCCATCGGGCTTGGCCGTGGCCACCATGGTGGCGGGGCCCACCGTGCCGCCGCCGCCCGGCTTGTTCTCCACCACCACCGGCTGGCCAAGGTGCTTCTTGGCGTTTTCCGCCAGGACCCGCATGCAGGTGTCGGTCGATCCGCCGGCGGCCCAAGGCACGATCAGGGTGATGGGTTTGCTGGGGAAGTCGGCCGCGGCGGCGGAAAGCACGCCAGTGGCGCAAAACGCCAGGGTTGCCAGCCATCTAATTAGCGTGGTTGCTTTTGGGGCCACGAGACACCTCCTTGCGTGGGGTTCCATATTGGCGCCTGGTCGATGGTATGGATTGCTCTCCTCTTGGCGGTCTCGATTCTTGCTGGCGCGTCGTCACCACAGGCCGGGCGGGATGACCGCGCCGGGTTTCCCCTGGCCTTGATCTTCGTTTGGACGCGGCGCCAGGGTCAGGAACGAGCCAGGGGTTTCAGGCCCAGGATCGCCCTGGCCTCATCTGGAGTGGCCGGCTCCTTGCCCAACTCCCGTGCGATGCGCACCGCCCGGGCCACCAATTGGGCATTGGTGGCCAGTTCGCCCTTCCGGTAGTAGATGTTGTCTTCCAGTCCCACCCTGATGCAGCCACCCATCACCATGGCCATGGTACTCAGGGGAAGCTGGGCCGTTCCCACGGCGGTGCAGTTGAAATAAGCGTCGGCGGGCAAGAAATCGTGCAGCAGGGTGAGGATCTTGGGGGTGGCGTCGCAGGCCCCCTGATAACGCATGCCCAACACCAGGTTGATGTAGTAGGGCTTTTCCACCAGGCCCTTTTCGATAACCGCGTTCACCTCGCGGAACATGGCCAGGTTATAGACCTCCATCTCCGGCTTGACCCCCAGCTCCCGCATCCTGGCGATGTAGGTTTCGATTTCCTGGGGCATATTGGACCAGGGGATGCCGGCGTACTTTCCGGAAACGCGCATCATGCTGCCCATGTTCAGCGAGGCCATTTCCGGGGTGGCCTTGAGGCACTCGATGCGCTGCTCCTGGCTCAGGTTGGGCCCGCCGCCAGTGCTGTACTGGATGATCAAGCCGCACTTCCGCCGGATGCCGTCGCGGATCTTGCCAAAAACCTCGGGGTCGGAGGTGTTCTCGCCACTCTGATCGCGGGCGTGGACGTGCACGATGGCCGCGCCTTCGTTGTAGCAGGCGTAGGCGGATTCGATGATCTCCTCGGGCTGTTCGGGAACGTTGGGGTTCATGGACTTGTTCACCAGGGCGCCGGTCTGGGCCACGGTGATGATGACCTTGTCGGCAGGGAGCTGCAGCGGCATGGCTTTCATCCTTTTTGGGGAGTGATGAGGAAATCAACGGCCTTGATGACGTTCAGCAGCTTGTCATCCCTCTCCTTCAAAACCTCCTCGTATTTTTTGTCGCTGTAGTCGTAGAATCCCTTGCCGGTCTTGACCCCCAGATGCCCCTTTTCCACCAGGTCGAACAAGCTTTTGGGCCGGTTGTCCAGGGGCGCTTCGATGAACCCCGGGTTCTCTAGGTTGCGCGCGCTGAGGTCCAGACCGGTGAAGTCGTAACGCTGCACCAGCCCCAGCACCATCATGCGCGGAGCCAGGCTGGCTTTGACCGCCAGGTCCAGTTGGTCGGCGGTGATGTAGCCGTTGTCCAGGAGAAAAAAGGTTTCCCGCCCCAGGATACGCAGCATCCGATTGATGGCGAAGCCCGGCACGAACTTCTGCATTACGATGGGCACCTTGCCGATGCGACGCAGCAACTCCACCATGGTCTCCACGGTTTCGTCGCTGCTCTGGGGGCCGCGCACCACCTCCACCAGGGGCATGATCTGCGGTGGGGCGAACCAGTGGGCGATCACGCTCCGGCTCTGGCGTCTTTCGGGAGTGACCTGGAAGATATTGAGGAACGAAGTGTTGCTGGCGAACACCGCCTCGGGCTTGCAAAGGGCGTCCAGGGTTTGAAACAGCTCGCCCTTGATCGCCAGGTTTTCCACGATGCACTCGACAACCAGGTCCGCGTCGCTGACCGCGCTCTCCAGGTCCGTGGAATATGTCATCCGCGCCAGGACCTGCCCCACCGCCTCCGGCGGAAGCATCCGGTGCTCCACGAAGGTCTCCAAGCTGGTTCGCACCACCTTGGCGGCCCGGAGATGCTCCTCCGGCACCTTGCTCCACACCGTGACCTGACGTCCCTGCTGGGCGAACATCTGGGCTATGCCTGGCCCCATGGTGCCGGAGCCCAGGACCGCCACCTTACCGAGGTCATCCACTCTCATTTTGCGCGCTCCAGGTGGTGAGGGCGCATGGCCAACCGCTGGTCGCTCTCGGGGAGGCGATCAGTCGAAAATCCGGCCATACTGATTGTCGTCAATGACCATTGCTGTAAACGTTTGCAACCTATCACCGCGAAAAGTCCTCCCTCCTGCGCGTGAGGTCGGGCCCCTTACTGGCTCCTCACCGCACAGGTGGAATCCCGGATGATCACTTCCGAGGGGATGATTACGTGCCTATCAGGGCATGAGCCGTTTTCTATCAATTGAATCAACATCTGCGCCGCGGTTTGTCCTATCTTGATCACGTCGATCTTCACCGTGGTTAGCGGCGGTTGGAACAACTCCAGAATGTCGGATGATCCGATGGCCACCACCGAGATGTCCTCGGGTATCTTTAGGCCGCGCAGATTGATTTGTCGCAAAGCTCCTGGAGTCACGGTGTCGTTGATGCAGATCACGCAGGTGGGGGGTTCGGGCAAATCAAGTAGCCGACCCATCAGACGGAAGCCATCGGTCTTGGAAAAGTCGCTCTCAACAATGTAGGCGTCATTGTAGGCCAAACCCCGGTCGCTGAAGGCCGCGCGGTAGGCTCGGAAACGTTCGACAGAGTATTTGGAGTTAGGCGCGCCCAGGATGAACGCGATTTTTCGGTGACCGAGGTCTAGGAGGTAACTAAC
>JAIUYB010000480.1 GCA_020216625.1 Desulfarculus sp. | reverse complement strand
CCGCTGACGCCCCGCCTGGCCTCCAGAGACGGGGGCGCGCCGTAAACGAGCCCGCCCGGCCCGCCGGGGGCGGGTCGGGCAGTGGGGCGAGCGGCCCGGGAGGCGCGTGAGGCGGCCTCCCGGGGCGGGCGAAGAAGCCCTAGGCCGCCTTGGTCAGGCGGCGGGTCTGCTTCTTGAGGCGGGAAAGCTTCTTGCGCATGATGTCCAGCTCGGAGCGGCTGGCGGTCTCGCGGGAGCCATCGCGCTTTTCCTTGAGCGCCTTGTAGGCGGCCTTGGCGGCGCGGATGGCGCCGGTGTCCACCTTCTTGCCGTCGTCGACGATGCCCCGGGCATCCTTGATGGCCGCGATGAGCTCGACCTTGTTCATGGCGTGCACGCCGACGATGCCGTCGATGGTCAGCGCCAGCTCGCGGAGCTCCTTGGCGGTCATTTTCTCCAGGGCTTTTTCCTTCGCCTGCTTCTCGGCCATGGCTGCCTTCGCCTCCAAAAATCGGGGTCCACGGGCCCGGGGGCCCAGGTGATATTCTCTGCCGAAGCGGTGAGTTTACTCGCTCTTGTCCGCCTTGGCAACCCCCTCCGCCAGCCTGAGGAAGGGGGTGAACAGGTCCAGGGGCAGGGGGAAGAGCGTCGTGGAGTTGTTCTCCGCCGCCACCTCGCGCAGGGTCTGGAGATAGCGCAGTTGCAGGGCCTGGGGATGGACGGCGATGATCTCCGCCGCCTGGGCCAGCTTCTGGGCGGCCTGGAACTCACCCTCGGCGTTGATGATCTTGGCCCGCCGCTCGCGCTCGGCCTCGGCCTGCTTGGCCATGGCCCGCTGCATCTCCTGGGGCAGGTCGATGTACTTCACCTCCACGGTGGTCACCTTCACCCCCCACGGATCGGTGTGGGTGTCCAGGATCTCCTGGAGCTGGCTGTTGATCTTGTCCCGCTCGGCCAACAGGTCGTCCAGCTCCACCTGGCCGCAGACGCTGCGCAGGGTGGTCTGGGCCAACTGGCTGGTGGCATAGAGAAAATCCTCCACCTGGATCACCGCCTTGACCGGGTCCATCACCCGGAAATAGACCACCGCGTTGACCTTGACCGAGACGTTGTCGCGGGTGATGACGTCCTGGGGCGGCACGTCCATGGTCACCAGGCGCAAGGACACCTTGACCATGCGGTCGATGATGGGGATCAGGATGATCAACCCCGGCCCCTTGGCCTTGATCACCCGCCCCAGGCGGAAGATCACCCCGCGCTCGTACTCCTTGAGCACCTTCAGGGCGGCGAAGAGGAACAGCGCCACCAGCACCACCACCGGAAATAGCCCGCCGATGAACCCCAACAGGCCTTCCATCAAACCCATGCTCGCCTCCTGACTTTAGCGCGGCCTCCGACCACGGCTCCAGCTAGGCGTAGCCGATCTCCGGGGTCAGACGAATGCCGCTGCGCACGAAGTTGCCCCCGCCCCGGGCCAGCTCCCGGCCCTGATCGTCGGTGAGCGCCGCCTGGGCCACGAAAAGGTTCTTGCCGGCCATCACCACCTCGCCCACCGCCCGCATGGCCCCCACCTGGACCGGGCGCTCCAGGAAAAGGTTGAAGTTGGCGGTGACCACGAAATAGCCCTCCACCTGCGACTGCACCGCGAAGAAGGCCGCGTCGTCCAGGGCCTTGAAATAAGTCGCCCCGTGCACGGCGTGGGCGGCGTGGTGCAGGGCCGGCCGGGCCAGGATCACGATCTGGCAGCGGCCCTTCTCCACCTGGATCTTGGGCTGGAAGAACTCGTTGATGGGCGCGGTGTGGTACATCCGCTCCAGCTTGCGATAATGCTCGGTCCAATCCAAGGCGTTCTCACTCCGGTGGTTGGTTGTGCGGCTCCACGCTGAGCGTCAGGCCGTCCACCGCCCTGACCACCACCTCCCGGCCCGGGGACAAGTCCCCCACCCCCCGCGCCCGCCAGATCTCGCCCAGCACCCGCACCCGGCCCGGTCCCAGCACCACGCCCTTCTCCCCGATCAGGCCCTCGGCCCCGGTGCGGGCTCTCGCCAACTGGGCCCGGGCCGCCAGCCAGGTGACCCCGCCGAAAAAGGCCAGGAAAGCCGCCAGGGTGGGAATAAGCACCGTCAGGGAGATGGCCGTGAGCTGGCCGGGCTGGTCGAAAAGCATGATCGAGCCCAGGATCAGGGCCACCGCCCCGCCCAGGCCCAAAAGGCCGCCGCTGGCGACCTTGATTTCCAGGAAAAAGAGCACCAACGACAGCAGGATCAGGGCCAGCCCGGCGTAGGAGACCGGCAGGCTGCTCATGGCGAAAAAGGCCAGGATCAGGCTGAGACCGCCCACCACCCCGGGGAAGATGGTGCCGGGGTGGCTGAGCTCGAAGTAGAGCCCGGCCAGGCCGATCATCAGCAGGATGTAGGCCAGGTTGGGGCTGGCCAGGAAGCTCAGCAGCCGGTCGCGCCAATCCGGGCCGTGAAAAACCAGATGCCGTCCCTGGGTGGAGATCACCCGGGGGCCGGATTCGGTCTGAACGCTGACGCCCTCCAACTGGCCCAGCAGCGAGCCCAGGTCGCTGGCCATCAGGTCGATCATGCCCTTCTTCAGGGCCTCGCCCGCCTCCAGGCTTAGGGATTCGGTCACCATGCGCTGGGCCAGTTCGGGGTCGCGGCCGCGCTTCTGGGCCAGGCCCCGGGCCATGGCGCTCAGGTCCTGGACCACCTTGTCGCCCATGGCGCCCTTGATCTCCTCGCCCCCGCCGCCCACCGGGTGGGCCGCGCCCACCTGGGTGGCCGGGGCCATGGCCGCGACCTGCGCCGCCAGGACCAAAAAGGCCCCGGCGCTGGCCGCCCGCGCCCCGGAGGGCGCGACATAAACCGCCACCGGCGCCGGCGAGGCCAGGATGGCCTGGACCATCTCGCGCATGGACTCCACCAGGCCGCCGGGGG
>JAIUYB010000479.1 GCA_020216625.1 Desulfarculus sp. | reverse complement strand
GCCCAGGCGCTGGCCCGCGGCATCCGCACCCTGGTGGCCCAGATCTCCTCGCCCAACCAGGCCAGCCTGGATTTCCACGCCGGCCATGGCTTTGTCCAGAGCGGACGGCTGACCGGGGTGGGCCACAAGTTCGACCAGGATTTCGACCTGATCTTCATGCAAAAAACCCTGGCCCGGGTCTAGGCCCCGGCCGCCCGGCGGAGAGAACCCATGTGGGAATACACTGACAAGGTAAGGAAGTACTTCACCGACCCCGTGAACGTGGGCGAGGTGGAAAAGCCCGACGGAGTGGGGGAGGTGGGCTCCCTGGCCTGCGGCGACGCGCTCCGGCTCACCTTCAAGCTGGACGACCAGGGCAAGATCGCCGACGCCAAGTTTCAGACCTTCGGCTGCGCCAGCGCCATCGCCTCCAGCAGCGCGCTGACCGAGATGATCAAGGGCAAGACGCTCGAGGAGGCGGCCAAGGTCACCAACCGGGACATCGCCGACTTCCTGGGCGGGCTGCCGCCGGAGAAGATGCACTGCTCGGTGATGGGCGAGCAGGCCCTGCAGGCGGCCATCCGCAACTACCAGGGCCTGGAGCCCCTGCCCAGCGAGGAAGGCGAGGTGGTCTGCGAGTGCTTCGGGGTCACCGACCAGGAGATCGAGCGGGTGGCGCGGGGCAACAACCTCCACACCGTGGAGGAGATCACCAACTACACCAAGGCCGGCGGCGGCTGCGGCAAGTGCGTGGACAAGATCGAGGCCCTGTTGGCCAAAATCTGGTCCCAGCCCGCGCCCCAGGCCGCGGCCCCGGCCCCGCCCAAGAAGAAGCTGACCAACATCCAGAAGATGAAGCTGATCGAGGAGACCCTGGAGCGCGAGGTGCGCCCGGCCTTGAAGGCCGATGGCGGCGACATCGAGCTGATCGACATCGCCGGCGACGTGGTGCAAGTGTCGCTGCGCGGGCGCTGCGCGGCCTGCGCCGCCAGCCAGGCCACCCTGGGCCAGTTCGTGCAAACCAAGCTCCGGGAATTCGTCAGCGACGATTTGATCGTGGAGGAGGTGCGGCCGTGAGTCACCAGCAGGTGGTCTACCTGGACAACAACGCCACCACCCGCACCGCGCCGGAAGTGGTGGCGGCGATGCTGCCCTTCTTCGGCGAGCACTATGGCAACCCCAGCTCCATGCACAGCTTCGGCGGGGCGGTCAAGGCCCACATCGACCGAGCCCGCCAGCAGGTGGCCGATCTTTTGGGCTGCCTGGCCGAGGAGGTGATCTTCACCTCCTGCGGAACCGAGAGCGACAACGCCGCCATCATGAGCGCCCTGCGCTCCTTCCCCCACAAGCGCCATGTCGTCACCACCCGGGTGGAGCATCCGGCGGTGCTCAACTTCTGCCAGGACCTGGCCGGCCGGGGCTACGAGGTCACTTTTTTGCCGGTGGACCGCCAGGGCAACCTGGATCTCGACCAGGCGGCCGAGGCCATCCGCGAGGACACCGCCATCGTCAGCGTGATGTGGGCCAACAACGAGACCGGCGTGATCTTTCCGGTGACCGAGATCGCCCAGATGGCCAAGGCCAAGGGCGCGCTGTTCCACACCGACGCGGTGCAGGCGGTGGGCAAGGTGCCCATCAAGCTCAGCGAAACCGCCATCGACCTGCTCTCCCTCTCCGGCCACAAGCTGCACACCCCCAAGGGCGTGGGCGTGCTCTATGTGCGCAAGGGCACCCCCTTCGTGCCCTACATCATGGGCGGCCACCAGGAGCACGGCCGCCGGGCCGGCACCGAGAACGTGCCCTACATCGTGGGCCTGGGCCGGGCCTGCCAGTTGGCGGCCGAGCGCATGGTGGAGGAGAACACCCGGGTCAAGGCCCTGCGCGACCGGCTGGAAAAGGGCCTGTTGCAGGTGGAGGCCACCATGGTCAACGGCGACCCGGCCCGCCGGCTGCCCAACACCAGCTCGGTCAGCTTCGAGTATGTGGAGGGCGAGTCGATCCTCTTGATGCTCAGCGACCTGGGCATCTGCGCCAGCAGCGGCAGCGCCTGCACCAGCGGCTCGCTGGAGCCCAGCCACGTGCTGCGGGCCATGGGGGTGCCCTTCACCGCGGCCCACGGCAGTATCCGCTTCTCGCTCAGCTACTACACCACCCAGGAAGAAGTGGACTACGTGCTTCAGCACCTGCCGCCGATCATCGAGCGCCTGCGCAAGATCAGCCCCTTCTGGGCCCGCCACCAGGCCCGGGCCTGCGCCGCCCCGGGCTACGTCCAGCCCTAGGCGCTGGGCGCGAATCCAAACGCCGGGCGGGCGGGAGAATGGCCTCCCGCCCGCCCGGTTTTTGCATCATCCGGTCCGCCGCTGGCCCTGGCTATTGCCCCAGGCAGCGCCCCATGGCCTCCCATTTGCCGGCCTGGACCAGGGCCAGCTTCTCGGCGAACAGCTTGTCGCTCAGGTAGTAGTCGCGCTGGGCGTGGCGTTTGAGAAAGCGGCTGAAATGGGCCGGGCCGCCGTTATACATGGCGTAGACCGCCCGGGCCAGGGTGGCGTCGTCCAGGGGCCGGGTGGGGCTCAGGTTGGGCAGGGCGTACTCGCGCAGGTAGGTCTCCAGGATCTCCGACCCGGCCCGGGCGTTGTAGAGCACGCTCCAGCGCAGGTTGTTGATGTTGTAGACCCCGCGCCAAACCCGCTCGTTGATCTGCATCAGGCCCACCGAGGTGTTGTTGTAGGAGCGCAGGGGCCCGATCTTTCCCCCGCCGGTCACGAACTGCCGCCAGCAGCTCTCCTGCCAGGCCACGGCCAGGGTCAGCATCTCGAACATCTGGCGCCGGTCGCGGCCGGCCGGGCTGGCCTGGATGCACTTTTCCGCGCTGACCTTGACCGCCTGCTTGACCCGCTCCAGGTATACATCGCTGTTTTGCGGGGTGGGCACCCAGGGCAGGAT
>JAIUYB010000478.1 GCA_020216625.1 Desulfarculus sp. | reverse complement strand
GGTTGAGCGCCATCAGGGCGATGGTCAGCAGCGGTGTACGGGCGGTGGGATTCTCGTCGCGGATGGGAATCACGGCCAACTCCAGCTTTTCGGCGCCCCCCTAGAATGTCCCAAGCCAGCGGACCTTGGCAAGCCCCCGTACCGCCGCCGCGGGTCTTGCATCCCTGGCGGGGGTGGGATAGCCTTGGTTCAGGAGTTTCTCTAGCGCGGGATAGGTGTTTTGGAGAGCCCAAGCGGCAAGCTGGTGCACATCACCACCTTTGGCTGCCAGATGAACGAGTACGACTCGGCCCGGATGCTGGGCATCCTCAGCGAACTGGGCTATGCGCCGGCCGAGAGCCCGGAGACGGCCGACCTGGTGCTGTTGAACACCTGCAGTGTGCGGGAGAAGGCCCAGCACAAGGTCTATTCCTTCGTGGGCGCTCTGCGGGAGGTCAAGCGCCAACGGCCGGGGATGATCATCGGGGTGGGCGGCTGCGTGGCCCAGCAGGAGGGCCGCCAGCTCCTGAAGGACATCCCCTACTTGGACCTGGTCTTTGGCACCGGGGCCTTGGAGCGTCTGCCCGAGCTGATCGCCGAGGCGGCCTCCGGACGGCGGGTGGCCTGCACCGACCTGGACCCCGGCCCCCTGGCCCCGCGCCGGGTGGCCCTGGCCAACCCCGGGCTCAAGGCCATGGTCACGGTGATGCAGGGGTGCGATAATTTCTGCGCCTACTGCGTGGTGCCCCATGTGCGCGGCCGCGAAAAGAGCCGCGCCGCCGCCCAGGTGGTGGAGGAGGTGGCCGCCCTGGCCAAGGCCGGGGTGCGCGAGGTGACCCTGCTGGGCCAGAACGTCAACTCCTATCGCGACCCGGAGGGCGGCGCGGATTTCGCGGATCTGCTGGAGATGGTGGCCGGGGTGCCGGAGCTGTGGCGGGTGCGCTTCACCACCAGCCACCCCAAGGACCTCTCGCCCCGGTTGATCGAGGCCCTGGCCGGCATCGACAAGGTCATGGACCAGCTCCACCTGCCAGCCCAATCCGGCAGCGACCGCATCCTGAAGGCCATGCGCCGGGGCTACACCCGGGCCCGATACCTGGCCCTGGTGAAGGACTTGCGCCGCCGGGCCCCGGACCTGGCCCTGGGCGGGGATATCATCGTGGGTTTTCCCGGGGAGACCGAGGCCGACTTCCAGGCCAGCCTGGAGCTGATCGAGGCGGCGGGCTACGATTTCCTGTTCAGCTTCAAGTATTCCGACCGCCCCTTCACCAAGGCCATCGACCTGCCCGGCAAGATCGCCGAGGCCGAGAAGTCCCGGCGGCTGGCCCGGCTCCAGGACCGCCAGCGGGAGATATCCCTGGCCCTGCACCGGGCCCAGGTCGGCAAGTTGGAGGAGGTGCTGGTGGAGGGGCCGGCCAAGCGGGGGACGGGGCTGATGACCGGGCGCACCCGAGCCAACCGGGCGGTGAACTTCCCGGGGCCGCCGGAGCTGGCCGGCCGCCTGGTGATGGTGCGCGTCGAGCAGGGCTTGGTTAACTCGCTGCGGGGCAAGCTGGTGGACCCAGCCTAGAGGAGGTGACCGAATGATACGCATGACAGTGCAGGGCCTGACCATCGATCCGGCCAGCAACTCCCCGATCCTGATCCTCAAGGAGCAGGACGGCGAGCGCAGCCTGCCGATCTGGATCGGCCTGCTGGAGGCCACCGCCATCGCCAGCGAACTGGAGAAGGTCTCTTTCGCCCGGCCCATGACCCACGATCTGTTGCGCAACGTCATCGCCGAGCTGGGCTATTCCGTGGTCAAGGTGGAGGTGGTGGACCTCAAGGACAACACCTTCTACGCCCTGATCCACCTGACCAGCGCCCAGGGCGGCCTGACCATCGACGCCCGGCCCTCGGACGCGGTCGCCCTGGCCTTGCGGGCCCAGGCCCCGATCTTCATCGACCCCAAGGTGTTGGAGGCCGCCGGCTCCGGCGATAAGCAACTCGGCGACCAGGACGACAAGTGGAGCGAGTTGCTGGACAAGATGGACCCGGAGGATTTCGGCAAGTACAAGATGTGACCCGATCTCGCCTCGCGCCGCCGGCACCGGGTGACCACGCTCTTCCGGGCCGCGGCCAGGGCGGACGGATGCGAGGCCTTGGCCGAGCTAATCCCGCGCCAGGCCAAGCAGCGCGGGCGCAACCAATGCCGGCTCCACGGGGCCGGGGATCAAGAGGCGCGGCATGATCGACCTGCACTCCCACACCATCTTCAGCGACGGCGAACTGATCCCGGCCGAGCTGGTCCAGCGGGCCGAGGCCAAGGGGCTGATCGGCATCGCCCTCACCGATCATGCCGACATGAGCAACCTGGACCTGATCCTGCCCCGGGTGCGCCGGGCCTGCCAGGACCTCAACCGCCAGCACACGGTCAAGGCCCTGCCCGGGGTGGAGCTGACCCACGTGCCCCCGGCCCTGATCCCGCAGATGATCGCCCAGGCCCGCGACCTGGGGGCGGCCATCGTGGTGGTCCATGGCGAGACCATCGTGGAGCCGGTGCCGGAGGGCACCAACTTGGCCGCCATCGAGGGCGGGGCCGACCTGCTGGCCCACCCCGGTCTGCTGACCCCGCGCGAGGCCCGCCTGGCCGCCCAAGGGGGGGTGATGCTGGAGCTCAGCGCCCGCAAGGGCCACGGTCTGGGCAACGGCCTGGTGGCGCGCCTGGGTCTGGCGGCCGGGGCCAAGCTGGTGATCAACACCGACAGCCACGCCCCGGGCGACCTCATCGACCATGAGCAGGCCCGCCGGGTGGGCCTGGCCGCCGGCCTGGAGCCCGAGCAGGTGGAGGCCGCCTTCGCCGCCTCCGAGGCCTTCCTGCGCCGGGCCCTGGAGACCCTGGCCTGAGTCCGGCCGCGCCAGAGCCGGCCGCCGCCCGGGCGGTCACGGCCCTGATCCACGTCC
>JAIUYB010000477.1 GCA_020216625.1 Desulfarculus sp. | reverse complement strand
CCTGGAGGTGCCGGGGGCCAAGGAAGTCGGCATCGAGTTCCACAGCCTCTCCAAGACCTTCAACATGACCGGCTGGCGGCTGGGCTTCGCGGTGGGCAACGCCGAGCTGGTGGGCGGCCTGGGCTCGGTCAAGAGCCAGATCGACTCCGGGGCCTTCGACGCGGTGCAACTGGCCGGCATCACCGCCCTGACCCAGGGCCAGGCCTACATCGACGAGGCCAAGGTGATGTACCAGGGCCGGCGCGACACCCTGGTGGCCGGCCTGCGCAAGCTGGGCCTGAACGTCACCCCGCCCAAGGCCAGCTTCTACGTCTGGTGTCCCACGCCGGGCGGCATGCCCAGCGCCGAGTTCACCAAGCGCCTGCTCAACGAGGCCGGCATCGTTTCCACCCCGGGGGTGGGCTTCGGCGCGCCGGGCGAGGGCTTCGTGCGCTTCGCCCTGACCGTGGACCAGGCCCGCATCGCCGAGGCGGTGGACCGGCTGGGCAAAATGGGGCTCTAGGATGTCGACCGGGCCGGTGGAGGTCTTCATCGGCCTGGGCGCCAACCTGGGCGACGCCCGGGCCCACCTCTGGGCCGGACGGCGGGGGTTGGAGGGCCTGGCGGGCTACCGGCCCCTGGCCATTTCCTCGCTCTACCGCACCGCGCCGGTGGGGGTCACCGAACAGCCCGCCTTCCTGAACGCGGTGGCGCGTGGTATGTTTGAGGGCGACCCCCTGGACCTGCTGGACGCCCTGCTGGCCATCGAGGCTGGCCAAGGACGCCAGCGCCGCCAGCGCTGGGGGCCGCGCACCCTGGATCTGGACCTGCTGCTCTTCGGCGACCAGGTCGTGACCCATGAACGGTTGACCCTGCCGCACCCGGAGATGCACCGCCGGGCCTTCGTGCTGGCGCCCCTGGGGGAGCTGGTCCCGGAGTTGGTCCTGCCGCTCTGGGGGCAAACCGCGGCCCAGCTCCTGGCGGGCCTGAGCGACCAGGAGCGCCAGGCCCAAAAGGTGGAGAGAGTGGCATGGGACTAGGCGGATTATTGCGCTGGCTGGTCATCGGGGTGGTGGTTTGGCTGCTCTACCGCATGGTCAAGCGCCTGATCGTCGGCCTCAACGGTCCCCAGGCCCGCTCCAACCTGCGCCCCCGGGGCGGCGAGGAGGTCCTGGACGTGATGGTCCAGGATCCCCAATGCGGAACTTATCTGCCCCAGCACGAGGCCTTGCGGGCCAAGGTCGAGGGGCGGGAGGTGTTTTTTTGCAGCGAGGCCTGCCGCGACGCCTATCTGCGCGGCGATAAGGCCCCCCAATCCTGAATGACCAGACGGCCATCCGGGGCCGGAAAGGTGTTTTTGGCATGAAAATCTTCATCGACACCGCTGACATCGCCGAGATCAAAGAGGCCAAGAGTCTGGGCGTGCTGGATGGCGTGACCACCAACCCCAGCCTGGTGGCCAAGACCGGCAAGCCTTTCGAGACCTGCATCAAGGAGATCCTGGAGGTCGTGCCAGGCCCGGTCAGCGTGGAGGTGGTGGCCACCGAGCATGAGGCCATGGTGGCCGAGGCCCGCACCTACGCCGCCTGGGCCGAGAACGTGGTGGTGAAGATCCCGATCATCCGCGAAGGCTTGAAGGCCATCAAGACCCTGTCCTCCGAGGGCATCCGGGTCAACACCACCCTGTGCTTCTCGCCCATGCAGGCCCTGTTGGCGGCCAAGGCCGGCGCGGCCTACATCAGCCCCTTCGTGGGCCGGCTGGACGACATCAGCCAGGACGGCATGGAGCTGATCCAGCAGGTGGTGGACATCTATGCCAACTACGCGTTCGAGACCGAGGTCCTGGTCGCCTCGGTTCGCAACCCCATGCACGTGGTGCAGGCGGCCCTGATGGGCGCGGACGTGGCCACCATCCCCCTGAAGGTCATTGACCAGCTCCTCAAGCACCCCCTGACCGACTCCGGCCTGAAGCAGTTCCTGGCCGATTGGGAGAAGCGGGCCAAGTAGCTGGCGGGAAACATCTTTTGATAACACCTGGTCGGGACGGGCAAGCTCCGTTCCGGCCAATCTCGTGATCGGCGCGGGGTCAGCGTGGAAGCCGCGGGGCGCGAAAATCCCATCAACCTGCCCAACCTGCTCAGCCTGGTCCGGGTGGGTTCAATACCGATATTGGTGGGTCTGGTCTATCTGCCGGGTCCGCACTGGTCGGCCCTGGCGGCGGGGTTGTTCTTCGTGGCCGGGCTCACCGATCTGTTGGACGGCTGGCTGGCCCGACGGATGAAGAAAATCACGGTGCTGGGGCAGTACCTGGATCCGGTGGCGGACAAGCTCTTGGTGGCCTCGCTGTTGGTGGTGCTGACCGAGCAGGGCCGGGCCCCGGCCTGGATGACCATCATCATCGTCTGCCGCGAGATCGGCGTCACCGGTCTCAGAGCCCTGGCCGCCAGCCAGCGGATGACGGTGCCCAGCGACCGTTGGGGCAAATCCAAGACCGCCCTGCAGATGCTGGGCATCTTCCTGCTGCTCTTGCACCAGCCGGTGGGTGGGGTGGAGGTGGAACGTTGGGGCTGGTACGCGCTGTGCCTGGCGGTGGTGATCACCGCCTGGTCGGGCCTGGCCTATGTGGTGCGTTTTAGACGGCTGCTGTTGGCGAAACAGGGCTGATCAGCCCTTGACAACCGCCGTGATGCTGTTAATATACGCATTCGTCACGCGGGAGTAACTCAGAGGTAGAGTGCAACCTTGCCAAGGTTGAAGTCGCGGGTTCAAATCCCGTCTCCCGCTCCAAGGTGAAATCAGGGGCTGGCCGTAAGGCCGGCCCCTTCGCTTTTGGGGCGGGGGGAAGGATGAAAACAGAGCGAGATTCATACTCCTTGATTACACCGGCATATCCCACCCCGCCGCCTGGTTTCAATCCACGCCCCCGCGCGGGGGGCGACCTTGGCCACCTAT
>JAIUYB010000011.1 GCA_020216625.1 Desulfarculus sp. | reverse complement strand
AGACCAACACACCCCCAACCCAAATTCCACCTACCCAGATATCAACTTATTTCATCACAACCGGTTACACTTATTTCATCCGTTGTCATGAGCGGGTTGTGGAGACGGTCTGGTGCGACTCTCGGCAGATGGCCCGCTCTGTGGCCCCGACCTCGGCAGGAGTGCGTCCACCTGGGTGCTTTCGAGATGGGTGGCCAGGCCAGAAAGGTCATCGGGGCCTGGATCGCCTGCCACAATCAGCGCCGGTCCCCCAGCCAGTATGGACAACCCACGGAAAAGGCTTGCTGATTCCTGCCCCCGCCGATGACGGTCCAGGCGGTGGCCTGAAACCAATGTCCACCTCATGGCGGCCGCTGAATAGTCCGAGAAAGCAGGGCTGCCTCTGGAATGCCTGCCGCTCCCATTTGCGGGGGGGCATCACAGCATTTCACAAGCCCTCGCGGGGTTGGATTTGTGTTTGTACGGAGGTTTTTCTGGGCAAGGCGGCGGTGGCGATGTAGGATGGCGTCGATCGATCTGTCGCCCAATGCCTGCCGCACATAGAACAAAATTTATCGAGAGTCAACATGCCTGGAACCCTTTGCCCCGAGACGTTCGCGAAATTCGATCGTTCGGTCTCCCTGCTGGCTTGGGCCTACAACGAAGAAGATTTGATCGGCGATTTCCTGGACCGGGCCGTGGCCATGCTTGAGGAGTGCGTCGCCGCCCCTTGGGAGATCGTTCTGGTCAACGACTGCTCCACCGACCGCACCCTGGAAATCGCCATGGCGCGGGCCGCGTTGGAGCCCCGCATCAGGATCATCAGCCACCAACGCAATCTCAACGTGGGATGGGCCTCCCGGACGGCCATCAGCCACGCGCGACACGATATCGTGTTCTGGCAAACCGTGGACTGGTCTTATGATCTGACAAATCTGCGCATTTTTCTGGAGCTGACCAAATACGTTGACGTGGTGCAAGGGATAAGGCCCACCCCGGTCCGCCTCTTCAGCAGCATTCCCCTGATCCGGTCCATTTACAGGGTGCGCTCACGCTCCGACGGCATGCGCGCGGCGGTGGTGAGCTTGGTCAATTATTACCTGCTGCGTATTCTGTATGGTCTAAAGTTCCATGATTTCCAAAACGTCACTTTTTATCC
Source organism: Desulfarculus sp. (assembly GCA_020216625.1). Taxonomy (GTDB): domain Bacteria; phylum Desulfobacterota; class Desulfarculia; order Desulfarculales; family Desulfarculaceae; genus JACRDC01. Next base: position 13,199 of record JAIUYB010000011.1, on the reverse strand, counting down.
ACGCCGGCTGCTCCAGTCCCTGGACTTGGTCGGCACCAGCGCTTTCGTCAATCCAGAATTATTAATCAAGGCTCACGCCACGGGGGCCTCATTTTTGGAGGTACCCATCCATTTTATTCCGCGGGCCGCGGGCGAGGCTAAGGGGATCAAGCTCGCCGCGATCCTGCGCGCGGTGAATGATGTATTCCTCAACTGGGTGCGTTGGGGACTGCGACTGCGTTTGCAACGCCGGCACACCAGACGTAACGCGATCAAACGGGTGGCCGAGCCATTCTATCTCGATGATGAGCTGCTTCGCATCGTGTTACCGTTATTCAAAGATTTCAGACCCAAAAACAGATCGGGTTCAAGGTGAGCCAGGTGCGCGGTCTGCACATTATGGCTGCAAATTAATAAGCCAGACCATGGCCGCTGGTTGCGTGCCGAGCGCTAAAAATGCGAGACCAAGGACCGGCGGCTACCGCAGCGAGAGCGTAATTTATCCACCAGATAATATGGAATGAGACGTTCGAAAATGTCTGGCGTGGAGGAGGCGTTTGGTCAACCGTTTTGAGTATCTTATCCCATATTATCAGACCGTTAAAGTGCACTCTCGCTGCGCGCGCCGTGCAATGGTCTCGGTTGGAGTTATGCAGCACTCTCGCCTTGCCAATTTCCTGACGCCGCCGTTTAGCTTTTGCGGCAAACCATTACCATTAGGTTGCTGGCGATAGGGTTTCCGGGAAATTTCCAAGGGAACAGGGGCAGGGCCTCGAATTTGACCGACAAGACATTAAACACCTGGCTGATTGTTTGCTGGTATTCCTCTGGCTCGCGGAAAAAAGCGCCGCGTTCCATCAACAGGAATAAACGGCGGAGGGCGGATTTTTGGGGGCCCTCTTCGAATAGATCCATAATCATGAAATATCCATCGGGCTTCAACCAGAAATGTATTTGCTCGAGTTCAGTTCGAAGCGTAGTATCATCTATATGATGGAAGCAACAATTAGAAATGATTAAATCATATTCCCCGGAGCTGGAGACGCTATCCTTATTCGACAAAAAAACCGCCTCAGGATAAATAGCGCTGGCATAATCTAAAAGCTCTTGGCTGATGTCATATCCAAAATAGCGCATTCCTTTTCGCTGAAAAACCCGTGCGAACAATGCGGTTCCACAGCCAAAATCCAATACCTTCGCCCCCGGCTTCAGTCCGAGCGAAACGATTTCATCCCGGAGGTTTTGGCGCTGCAGCAGCTTATCGAAAGTCACCAGGCGCTGGAAGACATCATTGGCGAACGCCCAAAGCATCAGTGGCTCCTTGTCGCGCCGTCTCGGTTTTTATCAGCCGGCACAATGGTCGGTTGATCATTTGCCTTGCCGTTCATGACAAAATAGAACAACAAGCCTGGCATTGCGACCAAAAGCCCAAGCATCCGGAAGGCGATGAAGGCGTCGGTGAAACCCTGCGAAATCTGCGAAGATGCTAATAATACGCATAGTTGGGTGAAGGCGGCTTCGCCGATCCCCATGCCGCCAGGTGTAAGGGGGATGATGCTGGCGAACATGGCCATCGAAGTTGCGAAGGCGCAGGCCCAATAGTCAAGATAGCTGTCACTGCCTATCCAACAAGCTAGAAACACTGTTAATACCGTCAATAATTGGATCACGATGGAAAACACAATCCCCAGCGCCAACCGGCTGAGAGCCAGGCGAAACAGGGAGATCGCCACCATCAGACCGAATAATTTGGCGACTATATAGCTCTTTTTATCCATTTGGCGGGTTTTGCCGTATTCAACAAGGCGCGGCGAAAAGATAAAGGTAGCCGCCAAGGACAAAGTTGCCGCGGCAAACAACGCCAACAAAAAGAACCTCAAGGTGATGAGCAACGGGTGCTCAAAGGCCTCCTTGGGCAGGAGCATTACCGACAAGGCTCCAACGAAAATGATCGCGTAAAGACCGCATACCCGATCCATCAAGATGGTGGACAAGGCGGGGATGCGCGACCCCTGGCGCTCCTGGCAGACCGCCGCCGCCCGCACCACATCACCGCCGATGGCCCCCGGCAGCAAGGTGTTGGCGAAAAATCCCAGATAGAACAACCCGAAAACTCTGAGGAACCCCATTTCCATTCCTTGAGCGGCCAATAGCTGCCGCCAGCGCAGGCTGCCCAGAGGAACCGTGAGAAAGATGGCCAAACTGCCCAGGACCAGGAACCACGGATCAGAAGCGATGTTCTTCAAGGTGGAAAAAGAGAAAAAATTATAACGATAAAGAAGATAATAGATAAGCGTCGCGAAAGCCAACTTGAGCAGGTGAACCATTATCTTTGATACGGGGAGTCTTCGCCGGTCGCAGGATTGCACCTGGTCACTATTGCCGGCTGCGTTTATTCGAGCCTTAATTAACATTGGACATCTAATATCGCACTGAATGGTGGGTGATGATCACTTGTGGCGCGGCGGGTTGGGGTTTGGCACCCAACCCATGACTTTGTGGAGCGTGTCCGTGGTGAAGGGCTGATCCGGAGTCATGGGCATCACCTTGAACGTCATCAGGCTTGGCCCCAACACAGGCAATTGGTTGGCGAACGGTTTCAAGAACCCCTCATAGAAGGTTTGGGTGACATAGACCGCGGGATCATTGGCCCCCACCAGCAGGTAACGGTCGGCCACCGTGACCGCCGAGGGAGGAGGAATAATAAACACGTCACTATGATAGACGGCCTGGTAATCGTGAGGCAGCTCCCAACGCTGGTAGTGCTCCGGGTAGTAGCGGGTGATCACCAGGGCCCGGAAGATGTCATGCAGGGTCCAGGTCCAAAGACGGTATTTCTGGGCGAACTCCGGCATGGTCAGGTTCTCGGCGCGCGCGGCGCTGAAACCATCGGGGAGCAGATTGGTGGTCCAGGTCGATACATAATTGGCCTGGCAACGGTTATAGAGATGATACAGATAGCCGCCGAACACCCGTCCTTCACCCGCCACCCGGCCCATTTCCAGGGAGTTTTGCTTGATAGTATCGGCTTTGTGGGTGAAATAAGCCAAGCTGTGCCCAAAGGCGGCGGAGAGGCTCGGAACCAGCAGCAGGATCATCAGGGCCATGCCCCACCACGGCCGCGCGCCCAGCAGGCGGATGAGCGCCAAGCCCACCAACAGGGCAAGCGCGGCGGCGATGGCGAAGGAGCCTTCCGCCATGACCACGCCGACCAGGGAGCTAAACGCCAAATAGCATGACACAATCACCAATACCTGGCGGAGCACCCCGGGCCGAGCCTGAAACTGGAGCTGGCGGCTGAGGGTGAGCAGGTGGGCCAGGCGCAGCAAGGCCCAATAACCCAAGGGCACCAGGGTCAGGGCTCTGCGCCAGGCCACGTCGGTGTAGCTGAGCTGAATGACCATCAACAGATAGTATGCAAAGAACACGATATCCGCGCGCAACAGGTGCCGTCGGTCCAGCAAAAGGATCACGGCGCCCCACAGAGCCAGCGCCGCCAGCCACAGAGTGTTGGCGTGGGTGTAGTAGCGGGCCAAGCTGTCGGTGAGCATCAAGGGGTCGCGCAGGCGGGCCAGCAACAGGTCGAGGCCATAATAGGTGGTGTAGTGCCCCCTGGCGTATAGCCAATATAGTTCCGCCAGGTTCGGGATCACCCAAATCAGGAAATAGAGCAAGGAAAACAGTCCAAAACCCGCATACATCTGGTACAGACCAGATTTTTTGGAGAAAATCGGCTGGGGATCCGCCAGAAGCCAGCGCTTGGTCAAGAGATACAGCAAGGGAAACGCCGGCAGGATGAAGATGGTCGATTTATAAAAATAACCCAGGCCCAACAACAGGCCGGAAAGAAAAAATAGAAGTTGGTTGCGCCGGGAGTCTGCCTGGTGCAGGACCACCAGGCTGAACAGGATCACCCCCAATTGGATGCTTTCCGGATTGCTGATCCTGGTGTGCTCGTTCAGGGGAAAATACAGGGCCAGCAACGCAAGCGCCGCGATCAGAAAGCGCTTTCCCATCTCCCGGTAGGTGAGGTAGCAGATCAGCAACTTGCTCAGAGTGATCAGCAAAAAGGCGGGGAAGCGCAGACCGGTGAGGGTCAGGCCGTGAACCTGGTAGGAAAGCCAGACCAGGAGGCTGTGCAGAGGCACGATGACGTAGTGGTGCTCATCCAGGAAGGGACGCGCCCACTGGCCATACAAAAATTTGTTCCGCGCCGAGGTGGCCCATGACAAGGCGTCTCCAAAGGACGCGCCGCGCAGGGCGTCGCAAACGCCGTCTAACTCCAGACCCCAAAAGTTGAAGGCAAGTGAACCGCCAAAGACCACGGCGGCGAGTCCCAGCAGAAGGTTTTCGACCGGACGGCGCCTCACCGTCTCCACGAATGTTGCAACCGATAAGCTCATACCTTCGATCAATCACCCTGGTTAGGTCGGGTTACTGGCCTGACGCCGGCTGGCGGCTTCAGCCGGACCACGCGCGCGCTAAGCGATAAAAGCCGGATCCGCCTGGTATCTAGCAACCTTACGCGTGGTAATTTCTGAATATTAGCATCGGAATGGGCAGGAGCTTTTCATACGGCGCACCGGGCGCGGAGCCAATAGTGCGCCACCTGGACCACGATTGCAATAACAAGCTGTTACCACACCTGGCGGCACTTCATTGGCTGATGGTGCACAGACTGTCCGAAAAACGCAGGTCGCCCATTCTAGCGGCTCCGCCCAGGCGGCCAAGGGAATCGGCTACAACTCCGCCGGGACCAAGTCGCCGGTGGGGGTGACGGCCGAGGCGGCGGCATGAAACCTATTGCCACCGCAACACGGCCACCAAACTATCCGATAACAAGGAACCAGCTCTCGGAAATCTTACATCGGTCCCCAGGGGCGGCTAATCCTGGTAGAGATGCAGTTCGATCCGCCCGGCCCGCTCCCCGCCTTTGAGGGTATTCACCATCCCCCGCACCGCACCGGCAAGGATATCCTGAACGAAATCCTTGATGTACACCCGCTGGCCGTCCACCAGCAGGCGGGCGGCGCGATGCTCGGGCTCGGCGGTCAGCCCCAGGATCAACTCCGCCGCCTTGTCCACCTGGCTCGCCCCCAGGACCGGAACCCCGGCCGTGGCCGCACCCAGGCCCACCACGGCCTTAAGGTTGGGATCGCCGATCCGGGTTGGGTTGGCGCCGGTCGGCAGCCACTCCAGGATGGGGACCGCGAAGGAGGGGGCCATTTCGCTGAGCACCAGGTCGAAATCAGCCAGGTGGCGGACCAGAACTTGGTCCAGGCTGGGGGGCTGGGTGGTGGAGCAGCGCAGTTGATAGCCGGCCGGACCCAGCTCCAGCCAGGCCGGGGCAGCCGGGGGCGGAGGCGTGTGGACCAGCGGCGGGCCAACCACCAGCACCCGGCGTCCCCGCCTGGCCAGATCCGCGGCCAGCCGCTCCATCCAGGCGGTCTTGTCCGCTCCGGCCGGTCCGGCCAGGAAGATGACGGATGGCATGACGAAACCCTCCGGTTGTTAATCGGTGCGTACTTCTCCCGCTGGGCGCGCTGGCCCCGGGAGCCCCACCCAGCCTAGACAGCCCGACCGGGGCTGTCAAGCCGCGCCCCAACGCCGCCCGCCCGCCTCCCCGCGTATGCGCCCGTCCACCCGGAATGACAAACAAATGTGTCACGTCCATCACCGTGATGTCACTTGGCGGTGGTTTCCTGAAGGGTAGGGATTGGAGGCCCTTGGGCCCCATTGGGCCCAACCCAAGCCTGGCCTGAAATCTGGTAGGCGATCCGCCAAGCGAGGTAGCCATGAACATAGCCCAGGAACAAAGCCTGTTCAGTCTTGACCTGACATCTTTCGGCCCCGCGCGGGCCCGTTTGTTGGCCTGGTTCCAGGAAACCCTGGGCCGCCTGCTCTCCCTGCGGGAGCTGGAGCGGATCTATCTGCGCTGTCGGCCCGGCTCCCCGCCCGATCAGTTCCTGGACAACGTGCTCCAAGAGATGGCCGTTTCCAGCCTGATCACGCCGGCCGATTTCGCGTCCATCCCCCAGCAGGGCCCCGCCATCGTGGTGGCCAACCACCCCTTCGGCGGTTTGGAGGGCATCGTGCTGGCCCACCACTTGCTGCGCCGGCGGCCGGACGTCAAGATCATGGCCAACTATCTGCTGGGCCGCATCCCGGAGCTGCGCGACCTGTTCATCCTGGTGGACCCCTTCAACGAGACCCGGTCGGTGGGCAACAACGTGGGACCCCTGCGCGAGGCCATCCGCTGGGTGGAGCAAGGCGGGTTGTTGGCCATGTTCCCGGCCGGGGAGGTGGCCCACCTCAAGGTGCGCGAGCTGAAGGTCTGCGACCCGGAGTGGAGCCCGGTGGTGGCCCGCATCGCCCGGAAGACCAAGGCCATCGTGGTGCCGGTGCACTTCCGGGGGCGCAACAGCGCTCTTTTCCAGGTGGCCGGCCTGATTCATTCCCGCCTGCGCACCGCGCTTCTGCCCCGGGAGCTGGCCAACAAGCAGGGCCGGCGCCTGGAGCTGGTGGTGGGCGGGGCCATCGCCCCCCAGCGCCACCAGGCCAAGGCGGACCTGGCCGGCCTCACCCAATACTTCCGCCTGCGCACCCAGGTTCTGGGCCGACGCCTCCCGGCCCAGCAGGCCGGGCTCGGACCCCGGAGAAAGCCCGCCGCCCGGGTCTGGCCCCAGGCCATCGCCCCCGCCCCGGACCGCGAGTTGGTGCGGCTGGACGTGGCGACCCTACCCTTGGACCAGACCCTGCTGGCATCGGGCGATTTCCGGGTCTTCTACGCCCGCCGCCGGCAGATTCCCTCCCTGATGCGGGAGATTGGCCGCCAGCGCGAAATCTGTTTCCGCCAAGTGGGCGAGGGCACCGGTCGCGACCAGGACCTGGACCGCTTTGACGACCACTATCTGCACCTGTGCCTCTGGAACCAGAAGGAGGGCGAGCTGGCCGGTGGCTATCGCCTGGGCCTGGCCGACCAGATCCTGGCCCTCCAGGGCGTCGATGGCCTCTACACCAGCACCTTGTTCAACTTCCACCCCGATTTCTTCGCCCGGATGCCCCACGCCCTGGAGATGGGCCGTTCCTTCATAACCGAGAAATACCAGCGCTCCTATTCGGCCCTGCTGCTGCTCTGGAAGGGCATCGGCCGCTTCATCCTGGCCAATCCCCGCTACCGCCACCTCTTCGGGCCGGTCAGCGTCTCCCGGCGTTACCAGACCTTCAGCCGCCAGTTGATGATCGACTTCCTGGAGACCCGCCATCCCAGCCCCTTCAGCCCCCTGGTCTCGCCCAAAAACCCGGTGGTCATCCGCCGGCGCGACCAGGCCCTGGCCAGCCGCCTGGCGGCCCAGATGGCGGACTGGGACGAGTTGACGGAGGTGGTGGCCGACGTGGAGAGCAACCGGGCCGCCCCGCCGATCCTGTTCAAGCAGTACCTCAAGCTGGCCGCCCGCTGCTGCGCCTGGAACCTGGACCCGGATTTCAACAACGCGGTGGACTGCCTGCTGGTGGCCGACCTGATGGATGCCGACGCCAAGACCATGCTGCGCTATGGCGGCGAGGACTGGGAGCGGGTTTTCCGCGGCCACCACGCCCTTCAGGCCCAGGCGGAAGCGCGGCGCTGCGCCTAGGCCAGGCGTCGCGAGGGTTGTCGCCCCGGTGAATACCGACCCGATCGGCTGGCCGACACTTTTGGTCAAGGCCTTCTGGGTCGGTCTGGCCATCGCCGCGCCCATGGGTCCGGTGGGGGTGCTCTGCCTGCGCCGGACTTTGTCCCAGGGCTGGGCCGCCGGACTGTTGACCGGCCTGGGCGCGGCCAGCGCCGACGCCTGTTTCGGCCTGGCGGTGGCCTTGGGCCTGTCCTGGCTCACCGACTGGCTCCTGGCTCTAGGCCCCCACCTGCGCGGCCTGAGCGGCCTTTGCCTGCTGGGCCTGGGGGCGGTGTTGATCCTGGCCCCGGCCCGGGAGGGGGGTGGACCAGAGCCGGCCCGGCGCTGGCTGCGCGACTATGGCAGCGCCTTGGTCCTCTGCCTGGGCAATCCCCTGGTCATCCTGGCCCTGACCGCCCTGTTCGCGGCCCTGGGGCTGACCGCCGACCTGAATTCTGGCCTGCCCGCGGCCTTGGCCGTGGGCGCCGGGGTGTTCCTGGGCTCTCTGGCCTGGTTCGCCCTGCTCTGCGCCTTTGCCATGCGCTTCCGCCCCGGCTTGGCCGCCCACCGCCTGCGCCGGGTGAACCAAGTCGCCGGAGTGGCGCTGGGGGCTTTGGGCCTGGCGATGCTGCTGGGCTTGGACCTGGCCTATTAGCCCGGGCCCGGCCCTGACCGCTTAGCTGAGATAGGCCGCCAACAGGCGCAAACGGCCGCAGGGGGTCTTGCGGCAGACCCTGAGGTAGGGCTCGGGGATGTGGCCATACCGCCGCCGCGCCACGATCAGCTTCTTGGCCTTTTCCTGCTTGGCCGCCCAGATCACCCGCATCTTGGCCGGAAAAGTCTTGGCCCGCGCGCGGTGAAGATAGCTGGCGTAGGCGTAGGGCGCGTCCCGGAACCAGCGGCGGTCGGTCAGGGCGTTGATCCCGTCGCAAGGGGTGAAGATGTTGATGATCAGCTTGGCCATCAGGCCCAGGTGGATGTGCTCCAACCGGCGCGAGCGGGTTGGGGGATGGGTTGCGTCGGGGCGGGGCGTGGGCATCGGGTGATCTCCCAGGGTTGGGGGCGATGGCCTCCAAGGGCGTGCAGCGCCGTCGGGTCCAGAAGCCAAGGCCATCGCCAGCTCCGAATATGGACGCACCGGATGACGAATTATTGGCGGGCCGGTGAAGGTTGGGCGTCGGCCCGCGCCTGGGCGCGAACGCCCCGGCGCGGGTTTCTCCCGGCGAGAGGCGCGAAAGGGTCGGGGGGGCCCGTCAGGCTTGGCGCAGCACCATCCGGCGCAGCTCGCGCTTCAATATCTTGCCGGCGTGGCTGGTGGGCAGCTTGTCCACCACCACGTAGTCCTTGGGCACCTTGAAGGCGCTCAGGCGTTGTTTGAGGAAGGCTTTCAGGGCCGCCGGGTCCAGCTCCACCCCCGGACGGGGCACGACATAGGCGGTGACCCGCTCGCCGTACTCGGGGTCGGGCAGGCCGATCACCGCGCACTCGGCCAGTCCCGGCCACAGGTGCAGAACCTCCTCCACCTCGCGGGGATAGACGTTCTCCCCGCCGGTGATGATCATGTCCTTGAGCCGGTCCACGATGTAGAGGTAGTCGTCGGGGTCCAGATAGCCGATGTCGCCGGAGCGCAGCCAGCCGTCCACCAGGGCCTCGGCCGTGGCCTGGGGGTTGTCCAGGTAGCCCAGCATCACGTTGGCCCCCCGGATCCAGACCTCGCCGGACTCGCCGGTGGGCAGCGGCCGCCCCTCGGGGCCGCGAATGCTGACCTCGGTACAGCCCACCGGCACCCCCACCGAGCCCACCAGGTGGCGATGGGCGTGGTTGTAGGTGACCATGGAGGCGGTCTCGGTCATGCCATAGGACTCGTGGATGTCCAGGCCGGTGGCCTCCTTCCACTGGCGCACCACCTCCCGGGCCATGCTGGCGGCGGCGCTGAAGGAGTAGCGGACCGCGCCCAGCCTTTGCCGCAGGTTCGGCACCTGCAACAGGCGCACGTAAATGGTGGGCACCCCGAAGAGCTTGGTGACCCCCCGCTCGGCGATGGCCTCCAGGACCTTGTCCAGGTCGAAAGCCGGCAAGAGCACCACCCCGCCGCCGGAGAGGATGGTGGCGTTCATGATGTGCATCTGGCCGAAAACATGGTTGAAGGGCAGAAAGCACAGGGCCCGGTCCCGGGGGTTGGATTGCTCCTGGTAGACCACGTTGTGGATGGCGGCGTTGATGTTCTGGTGGCTGAGCATCACCCCCTTGGGCAGGCCGGTGGTGCCGCCGGTGTAGAGCACCGCCGCCACGTCATCCCGGTCGCGCTCCACCGCCCGCAGCTCCTCGCCTCTGGCCAGGGCCAGCAGGCCGGCGAAGTCCAGCTCCCCGCCCGGGCAGATCACCCGCTCGATGCCGGCCTGGGCGGTGAAGCCCGCCAGCTCCGGCAGGCGGTTGGCGCTGGCGTAGAGCGCCCGGGGGCGGCAATGGCCCAGTAACAGGCGCAGCTCGTCGGGCGTCAGCTGGCTGGAGAGGGTGATGGCCACCGCGCCCAGTTTCAACACCCCGAAATAAAAAGCCAACCATTCCCCGGAGTTGGGCGCGCACAGCGCCACCCGGTCTCCGGGGGCCAGGCCCAGGGCCTTGAGCCCGGCCGCGGCCAGGCCGGCCTGACGGTCCAGCTCGGCGTAGGTCAGGCCATTAGCCTCCTCCATCACCGCCAGGTTCTCGGGGAACCACGCCGCCGATCGCTCCAGGTTGCGCGCCAGGTTCATGTCGTGTTCGCCTCCGCTGGTCGCCCGCCGCGCTACTTGGCGCTCATCTGGCTGGGGATGAAGGTGGCCAACTGGGGGAAGACGGTCAGCAGGACCAGGGCCACGCAGCAGGCGATGAAGAAGGGCCAAATGCCCTTGAAGACAGTGGTCATGGGGATGTCCGGGGCCACGCCGCCGATGACGAAGACGTTCATGCCCACCGGCGGGGTGATCAGGCCCATTTCCAGCACGATCACCATCATCACCCCGTACCAGATGGGGTCGAAGCCCAGGCTTTTGATCACCGGGAACAGGATCGGGGTGGTGAGGATCATGATGGCGAAGCAGTCCATCACGCAGCCCAGGGCCAGGTAGAGCAGCAGGATTGCCACCAGGATCAGGTAGCGCGAGGTGGACAGGCCCGAGAGCAGGTCGGCCAGGTGCATGGGCAACTGGGTCACCGCCAAGAAGCGCGAGAGCAGCTCGGCCCCGACGATGATCAGGAAGATCATGGCCGTGGTCTTGCCGGTGGCCATCAGGCACTGGACCACCGTGCCCGGATTGAGGGTGCGCTTCAAAAGGGCGATGATAAAGGCCCCGAAGGCCCCCACCCCGGCCGCCTCGGTGGGGGTGAAAACCCCCAGGTAGATGCCGCCGATGACCAGCACGCACAGGACCAGCATCCCCCAGACCCCGCCCAGGGAATGGAAGCGTTGGGCCATGGTGTGGACCGGCCCCCGCGGGCCCAGCTCGGGCCGGCGAAGGCACTGGTACAGGATGGTGAGAATGAACAGGAATGACAAGAGCACCCCTGGAATCACCCCGGCCATGAAAAGCTTGCCGATGGATTCCTCGATCAGCAGGCCGTAGATCACGAAGCCGATGCTGGGCGGAATCAGGATGCCCAGGGTGCCGCCGGCGGCCACGCAGCCGGAGGAGAGCGCCTTGTCATAGCCGAACTTGCGCATCTCGGGCATGGCCACGGTGCCCATGGTGGCGGCGGTGGCCAGGGACGAACCGCAGATGGAGGCGAAACCGGCGCAACCCACCACGGTGGCGATGGCCATGCCGCCGGGCAGGTGGCCCAGCCAGGTGTGGACGGTGCGGTAGATGTCCCGGCTCAGGCCGGAGACGAAGGCGAACTGTCCCATCAGCACGAACAGGGGGATGACGCTGAGCATGTAGTTGGAGCCAGCCGCGTAGGGGGTCATCCCCGCCACCGACAGGGCGGGATCCCAACCCACCACCAGGCTGTAGCCGCCCAGGCCCACCAGGGCCATGGCCAGGCCGATGTGTACGCGCAGGGCCAAAAGCACAAAAAGGACGCCCACTCCCAGAAGGCCCAGGTTCTCAGCGCTCATCGCCTTTCGCCCTCTCCCCTGATCAACGCGATCAGGTCCCGCAGCAAGTCCAGGCCGAAGGCGGCGAACCCCAGCGCCACCAAGAATACGAAGGGGCTGACCGGTATGCGCAGGATGCCGGAATGCTCGCCGACCTCCAGCACCTCCAGGCCACGTTCCAGGCTGGCCCAGACCAGCAAAAGGGTCACCCCCAGCGACAGCGCCAGGGAGAAAACCGTGACCCAGCGGGCCAGGTTGGAGGGCAGGCGGGTGACCAACAGGTCCACCGCCACGTGGCCCTTGTCCTTCTGCATCGCGGCCAGGAAGCAAAACGCCACCACCACGATCATGAACTCGGTGATCTCCAACGCGCCCAGGATGGGGCGGTTGAAGGCGTAGCGGCAGACCACGTCCACCGCGGTCAGCAGCATCATGGCCATCAACACCACCGCGCCCAGAACGGACAGCAATGAGCCCAGGGCGCTGAGGCCGCGTAGATAAGAGCTAGGCATTGGCATGTCTCGCGGCCCGTCACGCGCCGCCGACAAGCGACGCGCGACGGGCGAAATCAGGTCATTTGGCGGACAGAGGCTCGTGGCCCATGAGGGCGATGGCCTCGTTGAGCACCGCGGTCCCGGCCAGGCCCTGGGCGTCCATGTCCTTGGCCCACTCCAGCCAGAGGGTCCGCGACTGCTGCTTCCACTTGGCCAGCTCGGCCGGCTCCATCTCCACCACTTCCACGCCCTTGGCCTTGGCCTTGGCCATGTTCTCGGCCTCGGCCTCGTCGAAGACCTTGCCGGCCAAGCGCGACATGGAAAGCCCGCTGTTTTCGTCGAAGACCTTCTTGACGTCCTCGGGCAGGGACTCCCACTTCTTCTTGTTCATCAAGATGGCCATGTTCAGGGCGTACATGTTCAGGGTAGTGGCGTACTTGACCACCTCGTCGTGCTTGAAGGCCACCAGACCCTCGTAGGAGATGGTGGTGCCGTCCAGCACCCCGCGCTCCAGGGCGGCGTAGACCTCGGGCACCGGCATGAAGACCGGGCTGGCCCCCATCATGGTGATGCTCTTGTTGACCAGGGGGTTGGTGCAGCGGATCTTCATGCCGTCAAGGTCGGCCAGGGTCTTGACCGGCTTCTTGACCGTGAACAACTGCGAGGGCCCGTGCTGGAACAACCAGAGCACCTTCACGTCCTTGAACTCATCCTGGAAGAATTTCTCGTAAAGCTTCCACAAGGTGACGCTGATCGCCTCGGAGGTGGTCATCATGAAGGGCAGCTCCACCACCGTGGAGAGCTTGAAGCGGCCGGGAGAGTAGGAAAGGATGGGGAAGGAGAGGTCGGCGATGCCCTTGGCCGCCAGGTCGAAGTGCTCCTGGGGCTTGCCCAGGGCCGAGGCGGCGAAGATGGTGATCTTGACCTGCCCGTTGGTTTGCTCGTTGATCTTCTTGGCCCATGGCTCCAGCACCTTGGTGTGCTGGACCTGGGTGGGGGCCA
>JAIUYB010000476.1 GCA_020216625.1 Desulfarculus sp. | reverse complement strand
CGGCGAGATCGCCGGCTCCAACCGCGACCAGGCCCAGGGCCTGGGCCAGGTGGGTCGGGCGGTGGAGCAGATCGAGGCCCTGATCAGCGGCAACGCCCAGCAGGCCCAGGCCTCGGCCGAGACCTCGCGAGACCTGGACGGCCAGGCCGAGGAGCTGCGCCGGGCTTTGCGGCGGCTGGTGCGGCTGTTGGGCGCGGGCCGGGGGAAGGAAGTCGCGCAATCGGGGGCGCCCGCCAGTGGCCGGGCGGGTGGGGACGGCCCCCGACCGGCGGCGGTGGTCTCCCAGCGCGTTCCTGGCCGGGGCGATCTGAAGCTGCTTTCCCGCTCCTAGACCATGACCGGGGCCAGGGGGCCAGCCGCGCCGCCGGCCAGGAGGCGTTGGACCGGGGGCTCCCGCGCCACCGGGAAGGGGAGTCAAATGGTGAGACTCAGGCCCTCGTGGGCCGCCTCCACCACCAGGCCCGGCCCGGCCTGGTAACGGGCCTGGTCCAGCATGGCGTCGATGGCGTCGTCCCCGCGGTTGGGGTCGTGGTGGGTCAGGATCAGACGTTCCACCCCGGCCTTTTGGGCCAACTCCAGGGCCGAGCGCCAGTCGGAATGGCCCCAGCCCCGGTGGCGGTCCATCTCCTCGGGCAGGTATTGGGCGTCGTGGATCAGCACCTGGGCTCCCCGGCAAAAACGGGCGTAGTCCTCCAACTGCGGTCCACGCGTGCCACCCAGCTCGTTGTCGGTCAGGAACACGAAGCTTCGGCCGTCCCGGGAGAAGCGCAGGCCGACGCCGCCCTGGGGATGATTGAGGGGGATGGTCTGGACCCGCACCGGACCCAGGTCGAAGCGGGGGGCCAGCAGCGCCTCGTCCCGCGTGATCCGGCTGGGCAGTTGCTCGAACATCACCGGGAAGTGGCCGTCGCCGCGCTGGGAGTCAAACAGCCCCTGGATGCCCTCCAGGCAGCGGGGCCAGCCGCCCAGGTGGATGCTGACGTCGGGACGATAGGCCGGGTAGAAGAACAGAAAGCCCAGCAGGTGATCCCAATGCAGGTGGGTGATCAGGAGGTTCACCCGCAGAGGGCCGGGCAGGTCCAGCATCTGGAGCCCCAGGGCGCGGATGCCGCTGCCGGCGTCAAGCACCACCGGCGGTTGGCCCTCGATATCCAGGGCGAGGCAGGTGGTGTTGCCGCCATAGCGCAGGGTCTCCGGCCCTGGCACCGCGATGGATCCCCGCGTTCCCCAGAAAGTGAGCTTCATGGCGTCCCCAGGTGGCGTACCCAGCCGGTCATGAGGGGGATTCTACCGTAACCACCACCATGATTGGCGAAAAACATCCATGCGAAGACGGGGCCGTCCGGGTTGGGGCCAGCAATGAGCCCGCGCCATGGGAGCATTCCCGGCCAAGGCTAATCTCGGTCCCCGGTGGCGGGCGCTTCTCCGGGGCGCAGGCTCAGGCCGGAGCAGGCGCAATGGATCAGCGCTCCCCGCCAGGGGCCGCCGGGCGCGGCGGCGGCCAGCATGGCCTCCCAGCCGGGGCAGCCCCGGCAGATGTGGGCCCCCACCTTGAGGCAGGGGGGCGTCTGGCTGGATTTGACCGTGGCTTGGGGCTCGCTGTTCATGCTGGTCTCCCTGGGGGTCACACCCGCTCCAGTTCATAGTCTCGGCGGCCCAGGCCGATCTGCTGGGCGTAGTCCAGCTGGATGCTCCAATCCACCTTGGGGTAGATGGCGCGGAATTTGTCACCACCCGGCTCGTGGGCGTGCTTGAGGCAGCTATCGGCGCTGCCCGGCGCCTGGTTGACCAAGTCCACCGCCGCCTGGTCGATGGCCACCGGGTCCAGGCTGGCCAGCACCCCCAGGTCGGCCACGATGGGCGCGTCCTGGAAGGGATAGCAGTCGCAGGCCGGGCTGACGTTGGTGAGGAAGTTGAAGAACAGGCAGCGTTCGCCCTTGCCCTTGAGCACCGCCTGGGTGTAGGCCACCATCCGGCGCAGGAAGGTGGGGATCTGGGCGTCCCACTGGATCTCCATGGCCCCGGTGGGGCAGACCAGGATGCAATCACCGCAGCCGATGCACTTGCTCTCGTCCTTGACCGCCTTGAGGGCTTCGTGCTTGCTGCCCTTGGGCGCGGGCTCGTCGGCCCCGCGCTTGACCAGCTTGATGGCCGAGACCGGGCAGCGCAGGATGCAGCTGCCGCAGGCGATGCAGCGGCTGGCCCGGACCTCGGGGCTGACGTTGCTGTGCTGGAAGAGCTTGCCCCGCCGGCTGGCGCAGCCCATGCCCAGGTTCTTGATGGTGCCGCCGAAGCCGGCCAGTTCGTGGCCCTTGAAGTGGGCCAGGCTGATCAGGTTGTCGGCCTCCACGATCTCGGCCCCGATGTGGGCCTCCTTGCACTCCGGCAGATCCAGGGGCACCGCCACCGAGGAGTGCCCCCTCAGGCCGTCGGCGATGACCAGCGGCGCGCCGGCCACGCTGTAGGCGAAGCCGTTCTCGGTGGCGGTGATGAGATGGCTCACCGCCTCGGCCCGGGTGCCCACGTACAGGGTGTTGGCGTCGGTGAGGAAGGGCTTGCCGCCCACGGCCTTGGCCGCCTCCACGAAGCGCCGGACCAGCACCGGCCGGATGAAGGCGGTGTTGCCCCGCTCGCCGAAGTGGATCTTGATGGCGGTCAGTCCGCCCGGCTTCAGCCGGCGGGCCGGGTCCAGGGCCTGGATCAGGGCGTCGAGCTTGTCGTTGAAGGAGCGCTTGGGATTGGCGCGCAGATCGGCGAAATAGACCTTGCTGGGCATGAGCCGCCTCCTGGTGGCCGGTTAGGGATAAGCCCTAGGCTAGGCGAGGAAGGTGTGGGTGTCAAGGCGGGGAGGGGCAACGCCCCCGGGAGGGATCGCGGAGTGTCGCGGATCCCTACCGGGGGCGTTTGAGGAGGTGGCGAGGCAAGTTGATTTAGC
>JAIUYB010000475.1 GCA_020216625.1 Desulfarculus sp. | reverse complement strand
CCTCTCCAAAGAAAGCCGGCTGGGGGGCAGGAAGGCCCGATTATCGGCAGGGTTTGGTCGGGAAGCGCGGGCAGGCGCGGGATGCCGGGGCGGGAATAATGGCAACAGCCGTCATTGTGAGGGGCCATTAGGCGACGATGCGATCGGTGTGATGCAACCTCGCCCGCCTTTCATCGCCGCCGGCCATCGCATAGGCCCTGGTCAGGCCCGGACGCTAAAAAGGCCGCCGCCCGGTCATCGGACGGCGGCCTAAGCCTCGGCACTATCCCTCATGGTTTATTGCTCGCGCCTCCCTTCCTTCGGAACCGGGTTTTCAACCCTCGAAGCGGACCTCCTCGATCTGCTCCGGATCACCCCCCGGCAGGCTGGACCAGAAGCCCTGCACCAGACCGGCCAAGTCCCGCCAATCCTCCCGCCGCTGCGGATCCTCCTCGACGTAGGCCTCCACCGCTTCCACGGGCGTGGCCACCCATTCCCCGTTTTGCAGGTGCCGGTAGCCGCGCCGGGGGTCGAAGACC
Source organism: Desulfarculus sp. (assembly GCA_020216625.1). Lineage (GTDB taxonomy): Bacteria > Desulfobacterota > Desulfarculia > Desulfarculales > Desulfarculaceae > JACRDC01. The sequence goes on along the minus strand of JAIUYB010000475.1, from coordinate 2,417 downwards.
AACACCGTGTCGCGATACCTGAAGATGGTGGCGAAAGCACCCTCCTTTCATGGGTTCGTTCTCTGAACTAAAAATAAGCATCCTTGCGCCGCGCGCCAGCCCTCCAGCCGGCCAGCCAGCCCCGCAGCCGGGCCGCGTGCCGGTCCAACACCTCTCCCGGGTCGTCCATTCCCGCCCCCACCGCCCGGTCCAGGTCCTGCCACAGCCCCGGATGGCGGCCGTCGCCCAAAAGCTCCCCCTCGACCCGACGGCGTAGCAAAGGCTCCAGGCCCGCCAGACCGGCTGTCAGCTCCCGGGCCAGGGCCAGGTAAGTCCGCTGCGCCGCCAGCCAAGGCCTCACCCCCTGGCTGGCCAGGTAGGCGGCCAGGGCCGTCCCCGCCAGGGCCGGGCTCTCGCCGCCCTGGCAGGCGGGATGGCGGGGCAGGGGGGCAAAAACCTCGTCCCCGCCAGGTCCGCTCTCCAGGCCCAGGGGATAGAGCCGGCAGGCCAGGGGACGCGCCGGATGCACCGCGCAGCCGGCCGGGGTCAGGAAAACGCAGCGGCCATCCGGCCCGAAGCGCAGGAACAAGCCGGCGTTGTCGGTGTGCCGGGCGATGAACTCACCCGTGGCCAGCCCCAACTGGCGGGCCAGCCGCCAGACCTCCCAGGGGTTGAGCTGGATGGCCTGGTGGGCGCAGCAGGCCCCGCAGCGGGCGCAGGCGAAGGCGGCGATATTGTCGGTCATATTCCGCATTTCACAGCTTGGCCCCTCCGGCCCCAATGCTATAGTTGATTCAGAGCCTGCCGCCGCCGGGTGCCCGGCGATATTCGCTCCAACCATGACACCCGGGAATGCGGAGCGCGAAGGCATTCCATGCTGGACAATCGCACCTTCATGGTGGCCGGCTGCTCGGTGGCCCTGGTCTTCCTGCTGGCCATGCTGGTCATCACCCTGACCACCCGGCGCTATCGCGGCCTGGGGTGGTGGACCACCGGCAATGGCTTTTTCACGGTCGGCTTCCTGACCCTGACCCTCCCCTTGACCCCGCCCTGGCACTGGAGCCTGTTGGTGGCCAACGTCTGCAGCGTGGCCGGGGTGATCGTCTGGAACTTTGGGGTGCGCCGTTTCCTGGACCAGGGGCTGCCGTTGTGGGCGGCCGCCGCCAGCCTGGCCCTCACCGTTGGGGTGATCCATTATTTTTCGGCCTGGAGCTACAACATTACCATCCGAATCGTCTTCGTCAGCCTGACCTACTCCGCTTGGGTGCTGGATTTGGCCGGCGCGTTGGGACGGGCGCGCAATGGCGCCAACTCCCTCAGCCGGCGGATATTTTTTGCCACCGCCCTGGTCATCGCCGGGTTCTTCGTCTTTCGGGCGGCGGCCACTATCTTCCAACCCCCGGTGCAGAACCTCTTCCAGCCCAATTGGCTGGTGTCGTTGTCCATGGCGATGTTGATGCTGGCGGTGGTGGCGTTCAACATCTGCTTCCTAGCCCTGATGGCGGTGCGCCACGAGGGAGACCTCCAGACCAAGATCCTGGAGCTCAATCAGGAGATCGAGCTGCGCCACGCCCTGGAGGAACGCCTGGCCCGGGAGGCCACCCTGGATCCCCTGACCGGCCTGGCCAACCGGCGCAAGCTGGAGGAGCTGGCGGCCAAGAGTCTGGCCGTGGCCCGTCGCCACGGCCGCCCTTTGGCCTTGCTGATGATGGACATCGATCATTTCAAGCAGATCAACGACCAACGGGGCCATCAGGCCGGCGACGCGGCCCTCACCGCCCTGGCCGAGATCTGCCAGCGGCAACTGCGGGAGGAGGACACCCTGGCCCGCTTCGGCGGCGACGAGTTCGTGGCCCTGCTGCCCCACACCGACCTGGACCAGGCCCTGGAGACGGCCGAGCGTCTGCGGTCGGAGGTGGAGAGCTTCGGTCGGCCGGAGGGCGGCCCCCTGCCCGGTCTGACCATCAGCCTGGGGGTCAGCGTGTTCCAACCCGGAGACTCCAACTTCGCCGCCCTTTTGGCCCGGGCCGACGCCGCGCTCTACCAGGCCAAGGCCCAGGGCCGCAACCGGGTCTGCCAGGCCCTGGTGGGTGAGACGGGCGACCTGGTTCTGCACTGCTCGAAGCCCATCGCCGCCCCGGCTTGACAACCCGCCCCGGCCGTGGGCTAAATTCAGCCAGCGCCTCCCCCCGGGGGGGCCCAAAACCTCAACCAACCCCCAAACAGCGCCCGAAAGGAAGCATCCCGTGGAACGCACCCTCATCCTCATCAAACCCGACGCCATCTCCCGCGGCCTGGCCGGAACGGTCCTGGGCCGCTTCGAGCAAAAGGGCCTCAAGATCGCCGGCATGAAGATGATCCAGCTCAGCGACGCCCTGTTGCGCGAGCACTACAGCCATCTGGCCGACAAGCCCTTCTTCCCCACCATCGCCGAGTTC
>JAIUYB010000474.1 GCA_020216625.1 Desulfarculus sp. | reverse complement strand
GCGGGCATCCTGCTGCCCAACCTGGGTTGGGGCCTGACCATCGCCGGCCTCCTGGGCCTGGGGCTCTACACCTGGCGAGCGGTGGGCTCGCGCTCCCTCGCCCCCCGGCTGGTCGCCCTCTGGCTGGGTTTCAACCTGGCCTTGCACCTGCTTTCCTGGAACCTGCTGGCCAGCTTCAACGCCCTCACCCGCTCCACCCTGCTGCCCGCCCTGTGGCTGATCCTGGCGGTGTACTTTTTGGCCCGCGCCGTCCGCTGGATGCGCGTCCATTGGGGGCGGCTGGCCCAGCCGGCCACTCTGATCCTGGTCCTGGCCTGCGGCCTGGAGCTGGCCGTGGCGGGGATCGCGCTTCTGGGGCTTTACGCCGCCGGCAGCTCGCGCTGGCGCACCGAGCAGGCCCTAGGACGCGAGCTAGCGCCGGAGAGCGTGGTGGCCTATTTCAACTATCTCTACTACCTCGACGAGCCCAACTCCCGCCTGGGACGGGTCTTGACACCGCTGGACCTGCACCGCCAGCTGAAACACCTGGGCGATCTGGAACAATGCCGCGCCTTGCTGGCCGCCCACCGCGCCCCCGCCTGGCTGTTGACCAGCTACGACGCCTTCTTCGCGGTGGACAACCCCGCCGCCGTCGCTTTGATGGCCCAGGCCCTGGGCGAGAACGGCTACACCCGTCAACGCCTGGAGGCACCGCCCTGGCGTGGCCCCGCCTGGCTGCGCAACCTCCAGGAGCACGCCCTGGAACGCCTGCTATCCACCGGCGAGCGCGGCGGCCTGCTGGAGCCCTTGTGGGTGGACCTCCACCAGGGCCCCCGCCCCATGCCCCCGCCCTGAGCCGGCGCTCTGAACGCCAACGCAGCGTGCTTCATCGCCGCCTGATCTAGCCCAGGAACAGCGGGCTGGTCGCGATCCAGCTTGGCTGGTGCCTTGGCTGACGATGGTCGGGCGGCCCCGGCGGTCGGGCGGGGGCGGGTGGCGCGGGTGGTGGACAGGTCGGGACTGTCGGACCAGCCCTGGGGTTGGGTGGGCCGGCCTGGTGGTGGCGGGATCAGAAAAACGGAAGTCGGGAACATCATGGGCGGTGGCAACCAGGATTTGATCTGACCGTCGGCTTCTGGTGTCCGGTTAATGGCCTTTTCTCCTCGTCATCGGACGCCAGCATTTTTCCCATGGTTTATCAGACAGTTAAAGTGCGTCTCGCTGCGGTAGCGGTACAATGGCCTCTCTTGGCCTATTCACCCGCGGTTGCCCGCGGCCTTCCGGGTGAGCCCTCGCCGCCCGACCACGCACCTGTACGCGGAATCAAGCGCCAGGGTTGTCGCGCCTCACCTCTGACGCTTCATTTGTGGGGCGGTGAGGTTATAATGGGCGGGTGGCAGGAGTTCCGGGCTAGGAGGCGCATGACCGGTGTTGATCTATCTCGCCAAACGTTTGGGCATGATGTTGCCGTTGGTGATCGGCATCACCTTCATCAGCTTTCTGGTGATGCACCTGGCCCCGGGCTCGCCCACCGACATCATGACCGACCTTAACCCCAAGGTCAGCGACCTGGCCCGGGAACGGTTGACCAAGCTCTACGGCCTGGACCAGCCGGTTCACGTGCAATACTGGAACTGGCTCAAGCGCCTGGCGGTGCTTGACTTTGGCCAGAGCTTCGCCCCCGACGGCCGGCCGGTGCTGGACAAGATCGCCGAGCGCCTGCCGATCACGGTGAGCATCAACGTCATCAGTTTGATCCTGGTTCTGATCATCGCCCTGCCCATCGGGGTCTACAGCGCCACCCACAAGGGCAGCCTCTTCGACCAGGCGACGACGTTGTTCGTCTTTCTTGGCTTCGCCAGCCCCACCTTCTGGCTGGCGCTGTTGGGCATGATCCTCTTTGGGGTGCACCTGGGCTGGCTGCCCATCAGCGGCATCAAGGGCCTGAACCACGACCAGCTCCCCTTCTGGGGGCAGATGCTGGACTACGCCCGCCACCTGCTGTTGCCGGTGCTGCTCTCGGCCCTGACCAGTCTGGCCGGGCTGAGCCGCTATATGCGGGCCAACATGCTGGAGGTGATCCGCCAGGACTACATCACCACCGCCCGGGCCAAGGGCCTCAGCGAGCGGGTGGTGATCTACCGCCACGCCCTGCGCAACGCCTTGATGCCGGTGATCACCATCCTGGGGCTCAGCGTGCCGGGGCTGATCGGCGGGTCGGTGATCTTCGAGTCGATCTTCGCCATCCCTGGCCTGGGCAAGCTCTTCTTCGAGGCGGTGATGAGTCGCGACTATCCCCTGGTGATGGGCGGGCTGGTGATCAGCGCGGTGCTGACCCTGCTGGGCAACCTTTTGGCCGACCTGGGCTACGCCCTGGCCGACCCCCGGGTGCGGGCGGCGTGAAGGCGGCCCGGACCATGACCGCGCCAGCGGCGGGCGGGGGGTTCTCCCTGTTCTGGGAGGCGCTGGCGGCCAACCGGCTGGCGCTGTTGGGCCTGGCGGTGGTGGCGGCCCTGGTGCTGGTGGCGACCCTGGCCCCTTGGTTGGCCCCCTTCGACCCCAACGCCATCGACGTGCGGGCCATCCTGCTGCCGCCCTCCTGGACTCATCCCTTCGGCACCGACGAGCTGGGGCGCGATGTATTCTCGCGCATGATCCACGGCAGCCGGGTCAGCCTCCAGGTGGGTCTGGTCTCGGCCGGCCTGGCCACGTTGGTGGGGGTGGCGCTGGGGGCGGTGGCGGGCTACTACGGCGGCTGGGTGGAGGCGGCCATCATGCGCTTCACCGACATGATGCTCTGCTTCCCGACCTTCTTCCTGATCCTGGCGGTGATCGCGCTGTTGGAGCCCAACATCCTGAACATCATGGCCGTGATCGGGCTCACCTCCTGGATGGGGGTGGCCCGCCTGGTGCGGGCGGAGTTCCTGACGCTGAAGGAGCGGGAGTTCGTGCTGGC
>JAIUYB010000473.1 GCA_020216625.1 Desulfarculus sp. | reverse complement strand
AGAGCCTCCCGGAAGGCTTCGTGGGCTTCGTGGCCGAAAAGAACGAAGCGCACCTCGTCAAAGGCGTCATCGTGGGCCAGGATGGCGGCCTTGACCGTCTGGAGGGCGATGGCGGCCGCCTCGCCCAAGGGGTAGCCATAGGCCCCGGTGGAGAGGCTGGGGAAAGCTATCCGGCGTATCCCGTGGACGGCGGCAAGGTCTATCGAGGAACGATAGGCGCTGGCCAGTAGGAGGGCGTCCTCGGGCCGGCCCCGATAGATGGGCCCCACGGCGTGGATGACCCTCTTGGCCGGCAGCCGGCCGCCGGTGGTGATCACGGCCTGGCCGGTGGGGCAGCCTCCCAGCTTGCGGCACTCGGCCATGATCTCCGGCCCCCCGGCGGCGTGGATGGCTCCGTCCACCCCGCCTCCCCCGGCCAGGCGGCTGTTGGCCGCGTTGACGATGGCGTCCACCTCCTGCCGGGTGATGTCGCCCTGCAGCAGCACCAGCCTGGTCTTGCCGATCAGCTTTTCGTCCATCTCCGCCCTCGCCCGCCCCGTTGACCTGGCTCAGCGCCGGGGCGCCAGGAAATAAAGCCTGCCCTCGTGCTTCATGCGTCCGGCCAGCTCACCGGCCTGACCGCCACTGCCGAAGAACAAGTCCAACCGCCCCGGCCCCTTGATGGCCCCGCCGCTATCCTGGGCCAGCACGAAACGCGAAAAGTCCACCGTCCCGCCGCCCGGGACCGGACGGGAGCCCACGATGAAGGCCAGCCCGGCGTCGGGGAAGAGCGAGCGGTCCACCGCGATGGAGCGCCCGCCGGTGACCGGCACCCCCAGGGATCCCGGCGGCCCGCCCACCGCCGGCAGCTCGCGGAAAAACACATAGGACGGGTTCTTGCCCAGCACCTCGCGGCGCAGCTCCGGCCGCTCGGCCAGGACCTTCTTGATGTTCTGCATCGACACCTGGTGCTTATCCAGCAGGCCGCGATCCGTAAGCTCCTTGCCGATGGACCGGTAGGGATGGCCATTGCTGCCGGCGTAGCCCAGGCGGATTCGCCGACCGTCGGGAAAAGACACCTGGCCCGAACCCTGGATGTGAAGAAAGAACTGCTCCACCAGGTCGTCGACATAGGCCAGGGGTTGGGCCTTGCCGCGCAGGGCGTCGCCAAAATCGATGGCGTCGCGGTCGAAATAGCGCTCCAGCTTGTGGTTATCGGCCCGACCCACCAGGCGCTTGGAGGGCAGCGTCGAGCAATCTATCTTGAGCATGTCGCTGTGGCTCTCGCACAACTGGCGGAGGCTGAACTCCAGCGCGTCGTTGGGCAGGGAGTACAGCGGATGGAGGTAGGGCGCCTGGGGCTGGCGACGCCCGGGCAGAATGGGCTCGTAGTAGCCAGTCATCAACACTCGGCCCTGGCCATCGCTGCCCTGCGCGGCCAACAGGATGAACTCCCGCTGCAGGACCTGGCGACGCTGGTTTGGATCGGGCGTCCGGGCCAGGATGTCGCGCAGGCGCTCCAGGCCCGCGGCCACCGAGGCGGCGCTGCGCTGGTGGGGGCCATAGTTGAACATCCGGTCCGGCGGCACCCGGCGCAGATAGGCCAGGGACTGGTTGCAGGCCTCCACCAGGCTGGCCGAGTCCAGATCGTCCAGCATCAGCGGCCACTCCTCCGGCGGCACCTCCACCAGGGGGATGGCTGGCTTCTCGGGGGTCGGCGGAGGCGGGGGAGTGGGGGTGACGCAGGCGGTCAGCAGGGTCAGGGCCGTCAGGAGGGCCCAACGCCCCAGTCGCCAGGATGTGGTCAGAGGGGGTATCATGATCTCGTCCGTTGGTGCAAGGTCGCGCGCTCACCCGGCCGGCGGGCCGCGTGTATAGTCAACTCTACCACAAGCGGAGGAAACCCATGCCCCTGGTGAACATCAAGATCACCCCCGACGGCGCCACCACCGAGAAAAAGGCCGAGCTGATCGCCGGGGCCACCAAGCTTCTTCAGGACGTTTTGGGCAAGAACCCGGCCACCACGGTGGTGATCATCGAGGAGGTGAACGCCGAGAACTGGGGCGTGGGCGGGGAGTCGGTGGCGGTGCGTCGGGCCCGCACCGGCAGCTAGCGGGACGGGCGGGGATAAATCACGGCCCTGCGCGACCAAAGACAAACCGCCGTTTGTTGTGGCGAGGGGCGGGCCCGCTCCAAGTCCCGCCGATCAAGGTCCACCGTCACCGACAGGAAGGTGATTCTCTGGCCTCGGCCTGCGCGGTGGCTGATATCAGCGGCCGAAGCGCTTGCGCAGGCTGGGCCAGGACCAGTCCACCGGCACCCGCAGCCGGCCCTGCTCCTTGCGCTCGAAGAGCAGATACCCGTGCTCCTGGCCGTGGCGGAAGAGGTCGCGGGTGAGCGCCACGTCCTGTCGGCAATAGGCGGTCAGGTCCGCGAGGTTGCCCTCGCGCCACCAGGCCACGGCCTGGAGGCCGTCCGCGCTTTTTTGCGCGTTCAGGGTGGCCTCGCCCAGGGCCTGGAGGCTCAGACGATGCCCCAGGCAGGCGGTCACGTCCTCCATCAGGTCCAGGGTGGGCAGGCGGGTCAGGTCCCGGGCGGTGTAGGCGCTCAAGACGCCATAGTCGAAGCGCTTGCAGTTGAAGCCCACCACCAGCTCGGCCCGCTCCAGGAGCGCGATTAGCTGGCCCGCCTCGCGTTCGCCGAAGACCAGGAACTCGTCCGTGGCGCTGTCGTGGGCCACCGCCACGCTGACGCGCATCAGGTGGGTGTTGTTCCAGCCGCCCACCTCCGCCGCCAGGCGCTGGGTCTCCAGGTCGAAGACCACCGTGCGCAGGCTGTCCTCGGCCCGCCGGACGATCACCTCCGGCGCGGCGCTGGGCGCGGGCGGCTCCGGGGCCGGGTCGGGCGCGGCCAGGTCTTCTCGGTCCAGCAACAGCCGGGTCAAGAGGAGCGCGCCGTC
>JAIUYB010000472.1 GCA_020216625.1 Desulfarculus sp. | reverse complement strand
GGCGAGCAGGGGCAGAACCCCGACTACCTCACTTTCTATGAGCTGAGCCGGCGCAGCAACCGCTTCGCCAACCTGCTGCGCGGCCTGGGCGTGGCCCGGGGCGAGCGGGCCCTGATCATCCTCCAGAGCATCCCCGCCTGGTACGTGGCCATGATCGGCATGTTCAAGCTGGGGGTGGTGCCCATGCCCGGCACCGTGTTGCTGACCGCCAAGGACATCGCCTACCGCCTCAACCGGGCCGAGGCCAGCCTGGTCATCACCGACCTGGAGCACGCGGAACGGGTGGAGGAAGCGGCCCGGGAGTGCCCCGGCCTGCGGATCAAAATCCTGGTGGACGGCCAGCGCCCGGGCTGGGAGAGCTACGACGCCCTGATGGCGGCCGCCTCGCCGGATCTGGACCCGGCCGAGCTTCCCCCCACCCGCTCCGACGAGCCCATGCTGCTCTATTTCACCAGCGGCACCACCGGCCAGCCCAAGATGGTCCTGCACACCCACGCCTACCCCCTGGGCCACCAAGTCACCGCCGGCTATTGCCAGGACCTCAGGCCCACCGACCTGCACTGGACGGTCAGCGAGACCGGCTGGGCCAAGGCCGCCTGGGGCAAGCTTTTTGGCCAGATGATGATCGGCGCGGCCATCCTCCAGCGCCACGCCCCGGGCCGCTTCGACCCCAAGGCGGTGCTCTCCATTCTGGAGCGTTACGGCGTCACCACCTTCTGCGCCCCGCCCACCGTCTACCGCATGCTGATCCAGCAGGACCTGAGCGGGTATAAGCTCAGCCTGCGCCACTGCCTCAGCGCCGGGGAGCCCATGAACCCCGAGGTGATCAAGGTCTGGAAGGACGCCTTCGGCCTGGACATCTATGACTTCTACGGCCAGACCGAGACCGTGGCCCTGTTGGCCAACCATCCCAGCCTGCCGCTGAAATACGGCTCGGTGGGCCTGCCCACCCCAGGTCACGACATGCGCGTCGTGGACGAGGAGGGCAAGGAGGTGGGCCCGGGAGTGGAGGGCAACATCGCCTTGTATCTGAACGGCGGCCGCCCGCCGGGCCTGATGAAGGAGTATTGGCGGGACGCCGGGGCCATGAGCTTGAGCTTCCGGGGCGACTACTACTACACCGGCGACCGGGCCATGCGCGACGCGGATGGCTATTTCTGGTTCGTGGGCCGCAACGACGACATCATCAAGTCCTCGGGCTACCGCATCGGCCCCTTCGAGGTCGAGAGCGCCCTGATCGAGCACCCGGCGGTGGCCGAGTGCGCGGTGGTGGGGGCCGAGGACCCCGAGGGCGTGCGCGGCATCCTGGTCAAGGCCTACGTGGTGCTGACCGCCGGACGCCAGCCCAGCCCGGAGCTGACCCAGGAGCTGCAGGACTTCGTGAAGAAGAACACCGCGCCCTACAAATACCCCCGCCTGGTGGAGTACGTGACCGAGCTGCCCAAGACCATCAGCGGCAAAATCCTGCGCCGGGAGCTGCGCAAGAAAGGCCAAGCCTAGCCCCCTCCGCCAGCGACCAGATCCATCCCGGGGGGGCCTTTCGGCCCTCCCATTTTTTTCCACGCCCGCCCGAGAGATGCCTAAAATGTTAGGCAACCGGTCGGGAGCAACGCCCTTGTCATCTGGTCTACTCTGCCCGCTCCCGGCGACCAACCAGCGGAGGAAACCAATGATCGCGAGGCTGAAACACGTCCTGTGGCTGACGATCCCCCTGCTCATCATCCCGGCGGCCCTGGCTCTGGCCGACGCCACGATTCCCACCGCCGACCTCAAGGGCGCCAAGGACAGCCCCCTTTTGCAACGCTACCAGGGCTCGTTCATCATCTCCTACGAGCAGAAGGCCTATGACGAGCTGAACCTGCCCCTCTCACCCCTGGAGGCGTTGGAGCCCCGCCAACTGGACCGCAAGAACAACAAGGTATTCCAGGCCAAGCAGGCCCAGGAACTGGAGGGGCGCTACACCCGCTGGGTCTACCTGATCCCAGCCGGACGCTCCAGCCTGGAGGTTCTGCGCAACTATCAGGAGGAGGTCAAGGCCAAGGGCGGGGAGGTGCTCTTTGAGTGCAAGGGCGAGGCCTGTGGCGGCGATCCCCGGCGGGGTCTGGAGGGCGGCGGAGGCGAGCAGAGCCTGATGATGCACCTGGTGCCGCCGGAGAAGTTCACCGATCCCAATTTCTCCAACGGATCCTGCGCCGTGACCTCCCGCATCCAGGACCAGCGCTATTTCGCGGCCAGGCTGCCCCAGCCCGGCGGCGGTGACGCCTACCTGGCGGTGATGACCTTCGCCATCGACGCCGGCTCCTATTGCAAGGCCCTGCATGAGCGGGTGGCCAGCCTGGTGATCCTGCTGGAGCCCAAGGCTCGCGAGCAGAAGATGGTGACGGTCAAGGCCGAGGAAATGGCCTCGGGCATCGCCAAGGATGGCCGCATCGCTCTTTATGGCATCTATTTCGACACCGACAAGGCCGAGGTCAAGCCCGAATCCGAGCCCACCCTGACCCAGATCGCGGCCTTATTGAAGTCCGACCCCAAGCTCAACCTTCTGGTGGTGGGCCACACCGACAACCAGGGCGGTTTCGACTACAACGTGGACCTGTCGCGCCGCCGGGCCCAGGCCGTGGTCCAGGCCCTGACCAGCGGCCACGGGGTGGCGGCCAGCCGCCTGAAGCCCTATGGCGTGGGCATGGCCGCGCCGGCCGCCTCCAACGACAGCGACCAGGGCCGGGCCAAAAACCGGAGGGTGGAGCTGGTCAAGCAGTAGTGGCAACGCCACGGGCTCCCCATCCCCGAGGAGCCCGTGGCGCAAACCAGGCATCGCGGCCTTAGCGTTCGGGCTTGAAGCTCAACGCGACAGAGTTCATGCAAAAGCGCAGGCGGGTGGGCGGCGGGCCGTCGGGGAAGACGTGCCCCAAATGGCCGCCGCAGCGGGCGCAGAGCACCTCGGTGCGGCTCATGAGC